>NC_021219.1:900000-1013781 GCF_000392435.1 Candidatus Saccharimonas aalborgensis | reverse complement strand
ACCATTTCGGGAGGTAAAATTACCGCTGCAAGCGCGACCAACTCGTACACTGATCGTGAATCGGCTATGTACATCGACAGCTTCAACAGTTACGTGAACTCAGATGCCACCGGTCAGTCACTCGCTGGCTACTCACCAAGTAGGATTGGTGGGGCAAGCTTGACTACTTATGCGTTTAGTAATGCCATTGATACGATTCGTGCGCAAGCAAAAGCATAAGTAGTGAGGGAGGGCGCCATAAATAAACTCTATGAGTTTGATGCAATCGGCACGCACTGGTGGCTTGAGATACTGAGTGATCAGGAGTTTAGTCAAGAACTAAGAGCTGATCTCGACGACATTGTCAACCAGTTTGACAAACGGTACTCACGCTTTCGTGATGATTCTTTAGTAGCTGAATTACTAAGGACAGGAAAAGTGATCAATCCACCAACTGAAATGGTGAAGATGATGGAGTTTGCAAGAGAGATGTACCATGCATCGGACGGCGTGTTTGATATCACGATAGGCAACACGCTCCATCGTCTCGGCTACGGCAAGCGGAAGGCTGCGCGGCAACTTCACGTGCGAGACTTCTGGCGTGATGTTGCCGTTTCGGATAATGAAATTGTCTTGCCAGAACCCGTCATGCTTGATTTTGGAGGGTTTGGTAAAGGTTGGCTTATCGACGTCTTGTCGCAGCATTTGCGCGACTTTGGTATCGATGCGTTTATTGTCAATGGCGGCGGTGACCTCTACTGCCAGTCAGAAACACCGATTGAGTTCGCGCTGGAGCATCCCACCGACTCCACCAAAAAAATTGGCCAAACACAGATTACATCAGGAGCACTGGCGGCGAGTAATACCCTCAAGCGCGTTTGGCAAGATGGCAATCAGACCAAGCATCATATTATCGATCCCCGTCGTGATGATTCAAGCGATAGCGATGTTGTCGCGACATATGTGCGAGCCACTACGGCGTGTATTGCTGATACGATGGCAACTGTCCTAATTCTTCGTCCAGATCTTGAACGCGTGCTGCAAAAACAATATGGCCTCCAGACTATACTGGTACGCAATAAATAAGAGGAGGATTGCTCGAAATTACCATTCGAATTTCTCTGAGTGGATGGCATGTTTGGGTACAGTAAGCGCCGCGAGGTTACTGCGCATCGCAGCTATCATACCAGGGGGGCCACAGAGATAATAATGGAAACGCGTCGGGTCAATCAGGTATTTTTTGAGGAGCTCAGCGGTAATATAGCCGGCTTCCTCTCCTTCGCCGAGTGAGCCGTCTTCGCGGTTATAAACACAAATACACCTGTCGCCGAGAGCAGACTTAAGTGTCGGTATCAGAACAGCTGAAGAGCGACTGCGATTGGCGGCAAAAAGCCACTGTTCGCGGATAGTTCCTTGCTGCATGATGCGAGGCAAAGGGGGTAATGCCGATTCCACCCGCGAGGTACACGACAGGCGTAGTACCATCGGAGACCAGTTCTTCCATAAAGCTGCCATAGGGTCCGCTCAGGAATACGGTCGAATTGGCTTGCAGCTTTTTTAGTTCCTTTGTGTACATGCCAAAGACACGGTAGGCGAGCACCATCTCGTCCGTTGCCTGGTCATACCGAACAACACTAAAGGGGTGATCTTCGCTGAGATACCCCAGCTTTATATACACATATTGACCTTGCTTTGGAGTCAGATGGTGAGAAGTGAGGGGACGTAGCAGAAGAGAGTAGTCAGATTCTGTTAATTTTGCCTGACTGACTACGATATAACGAGTCCGGTCAAGGTTAAGAAATGACCGCATCCTCAGGAGTGAAAAGGTGAGAAGGACAAGTCCCAACAAGAGGAGATAGGCCTTGATAAGAACGTGTGTTTGCTCTTGAGAACCCAAGTCAAGCACATGAAGCAGGGCAAAGGGAAGACACACATAGGTGACAAAATGGAAATATTTCCAGGTACGCCATGATAGTTTGTCCCGGATAACTGCTGAACTAATCCAAATGATGATGAGAAGCCAAAATGCAATTTGTCCTAGCAAAATATGTCGTTCAGCGACCGTGTCAAGCTTTGGGATAAACGAATAGAGCAGCGACTCTCCGTAACTATAGGTAATCAGTAAGGGGTGAATAGCAATTAGCACAACGCCGTACTTACCGATCCACTTGTGAATTGATAGTACTGGTGCCAAGTCAGTAAACCAGAGCCCCATCACGCTTTTTGTACCCAAAACATACATCCACAGCAATAAGACGAGTCCGATATACCCGAGGATTGCTGATGCATAGAGTGCCAGGGAGGGAGGTGAAACTACGCTGGGAAATGTGAGAAGCCCAAAACAGGGCACGAGTGAAATTGAGATAGCCGCATATAGTGCAGCACGTTTACTGTGTTCTTTCATGCTATTCACTAGCATATCGTATCAAACCTTAAAATAAGCTAAAAGACAATAAAAAATAAGGCTATTGTGAGAGTTGAACCATAACCGTATACTATCTATAGCAGATAGGAAATTACATGTATTTTACTGATCGCATGGCACTGGGTAACAAGCTGGCGGATACTCTTACGAATGTAAGAGGTACTGACGCAGTTCTTGTCTGCATGAAACCAAGTTCTATGATGGTTGCCGTTGGTATGGCTATAAAATTGCGCGCATGGATATTGCCTCTTTTTTACGAAAAACTGACCAACCCCCTTGATACAACTGCAAAACTAGGTGCGCTCGAACAGTCTGGAGAATTCTGTCTCAATCCATCTATAACAGAGAATGATTACGAGTACATTAAGCAAGAGTTCATGGCGCAGATAGAGGACCAGAAACGTGAAGCGATGAGCCGACTCAATCAGGCGGTTAATGAGTATCACGGAACGACTGATCCACATATTCTCAACAATAGAACTGTTATTCTTGTTGGAGATGTCATGATGAATTCACTTGAGCTAGAAGTTGCCAAGCTTCTCCTTAAGCCCCTTACTCCACACAGGGTTTATGGAGCCGTCGGCAATGTAACCATAGATGTTTCTGAACAGTTTCGTATAAACACCGATGAATCAATTATACTCGATGTACTGCCCTCGTCTGTTATGGGTGAGGATCATTATTTCGAGAATCAAGATATATACAGCGATGAGGAGAAGCAAAAGCTTGCCGTATACATCGCGCAATATTGGGCATAAGACGGGAAAAGGAGAGTACATGGAACAAGAGCAAGGACAACCACTACAATCACCAACAGAGGATTTCTCAATGCCGGGTACAAATAGTATTGGGCAAGAGCAAATGGATCGTGCGCGGAACGTCCTCGCAACAATAGCTGAGGTGTTTGGCCAACATGTCGTTGGTCAAGAAAACCTCAAGACGGCGTTACTTGTCAGTATGATAACGGGTGGTCATGTTCTTCTTGAGAGTGTACCGGGTCTAGCAAAAACAACTGCGGCTCATACGCTTGCCAAATCAGTTAATGCTAGCTTTAAGCGCATCCAGTGTACACCGGATCTGCTGCCAAGCGATATTATCGGTACGCAAATATACGACTACTCAAAGGGTGAGTTCCGTACGCAACTCGGTCCTGTTCATGCAAATTTTATTTTGCTAGATGAGATAAATCGAAGCAGCGCAAAGACACAGAGCGCGATGCTCGAAGCGATGCAGGAGAGACAGACAAGTATTGGCGGAACAAATTACCCATTGCCGAAACCATTTGTTGTTCTTGCTACCCAAAACCCCATCGAGCAGGAGGGTACTTATGAACTTCCAGAGGCCCAACTTGATCGATTCTTACTCAAAGAAGTACTCGACTACCCGACAGTTTCGCAGGAACTTGAGATACTCAAACGTATTGAATCAGGCATTTTAGGCGAAGATGCAAAATCGGGTGTATCTGCTCATGTTGAAATCGATGATATACTTGCTCTCCAAGAATTAGTTAATAAGGTCTATATTGATGACGCTATAAAACAATATATCGTAACAATCGTAGCAGCAACTCGTCAGCCGAGTACCTATATTAGTCAGGACTATGCAAAATATATACAGTACGGAGGAAGTCCGCGCGCTAGTATTGCTTTTCAACAGGTTGCGAAAGCACTTGCGATTATCAATGGACGCAACTACGTTATACCTGAGGACGTTAAAGAACTTCGTCATAGCGTCTTGCGACATCGCATAATCTTGAACTTTGAGGCTATTGCAGATCAGATTCATCCAGAAGCAATTATCGATGCGATTTTTGGGGCAGTTACTGCACCGTAGTCTATGGGTAGCTTGCTAACAAACGTTAAGGCCAAGATGGCAATATACGCACACGAGAGAGTGCGGGGGGTGCTAGTTGGCGAGTATGGCTCGGTTTTTAAGGGAAGGAGTATGGATTTCGATGATCTTCGCGAGTACATTCCGGGAGATGATATAAAGGATATTGACTGGAAAGCAACAGCACGGAGCGGAGCTACGCGTATTCGACGCTATATTGCCGTTCGCAAACATAACATCATGCTTGTCATTGATACGGGGAGAAATATGACAGCAGTAACGGATAGTGGCTCTTCAAAAAAGGACACAGTCATCATGCTTGCCGGAGTTATCGGAACAGTTGCGTTAAAACACGGCGATCTAGTGGGGATGGTTTCTGGAGACAAAGGGCATTCACGCTATCACCCGCTCAAGACGGGCATGACTCATCTAGAACGGTTACTTCAAGTCATTGATACTTCTGTTGTTGACGAGTCTGATGAGAGTAATATTGCGAGCCAACTTGAGTACGTTGTGCGAAATGTTCGACGCAAGATGATAGTAGTTGTCATATCTGATGAAATTGAGTTTGATGAGTCAGTGCGCAGTGTCGTAAAGAGGCTACGCGCACAGCACGAAATACTATGGCTGCGCGTATCTGATGCTGACCTGACGATGCGCTCGTTTATCGCGGACGTAGAGCAGATTGGGCATATACTACCGGCCTTTATTCGGCGAAATAAAACTGTCATGGCTGCTTTTCGGCGTGAAGAAGCAGAAAACCGCCAGAAGTTTGAACGTGAGTTAAACCGTATGGCTATAGCGACAGAGACAGTATCGTCTGAGGAAGAAGCAGTGCCCAAAGTATTTCGCCTCTTAGAAAGGCATCGAAGTGCACGATATACCTGATTTGTCACCTTTGCTGTCACAGGGTCCGCTGGCTATGATTTATGCTGGCGGATGCATCGTTTTACTTAGTACTATTCTTGTAAGTATCCTGTTGATAACGCGTCGCCGTCAACAAAAAACCCTTGCATCTCTTTCGCCAGCTCCTTCTCTCGCCATGGATTTGACACTACTCAAAAGTGAATACCTAGAAAAAATCGACGCTATTGAGCATGAGTATCGTAGTCGAACTATCTACGCTCGTGTTCTTCACCAGCAATTATCAACTGTAGTGAGACAATTTGCGTCTCATGCTACTCAATCATCGGTGGCGACTATGACACTAGCCGATCTGAAACGTTCTCGTCATACCAAGCTAGTTCCTATAATCGAGGGGTACTATGCGCCCGAGTTCTCCGTTGTAGAAAATGGCAATGTCGACGAAGCGTTGGCAGGTGCACGAAAGGTAGTGAGCGAATGGTCTTCTTAAACCTATGGTTCATCGTCGTGTGGTTGGTACTAGCAATCATTTTAGGAATTGCTTATAAACGAAGTTGGCTTAAAAAATATACGAGGTCCTCTCGTGTAATTATTCGGACGGCTCATAGTAGCCGGATTACTCGATTATCCGAGTACAAGCGTATTGCGCAACGGTATCGTTTCATGACTTTAGCTGTACTAATACTCTTTTGTTTAGCTCTCTGCGCATCGTTATTATTGACACTTCGTCCATCTGAACAAAACATCATTACGCCTTCCGAACGAAATAGAGATATCATGCTATGTCTAGATGTGTCGGGTTCTATGAGGGCAGTGGATGAATCATTGGTTGATACATACTTACATCTCATTACTAGCTTCCGAGGACAACGAGTAGGACTTGATATTTTTAACATGGTCGGTTCGCAGGTTTTTCCTCTGACAGATGACTATAATTTGATTCAGGAAAAATTAGTTGAGATAAAAAAGGCCCTCTCCATTAATCCCCAATCCGCTTCATCAGATCAATTTGAAGAGTACCAACGATTCATAGGAGGGACTCTTTTGTTCCGCAGTGATCTGCCAACATCAAATATTGGATTGGGTCTAGCAGGGTGTGTTAAGCATCTCGGTGAGAACACAACTGGTCGCTCACAATCAATTATTCTTGCGACGGACAACGAGTTTGGTGGTGGAGATCCAAAAACTCAAGGAATAATCACGACGGAACAGTCGATGATGCTTGCAAAACAAAAAAACATTCGCGTCTACTCTCTTGATCCAGGTGTCTATAATGACGCGACGCGACAGTCTGATCCAAACGAACCTGACACTAGTTTTAAGGAGCATGAAACTCTGAAGCTTTACACGATAATGACAAGTGGAGCCTACTACCGGCTTTCTTCGGTAGACGTGATCTCAGATGTGGTTCAAAAGATATCTCAGCAAGAGGCGAAACTCTTTGTCGGTGAGTCGCAATATACAACGACTGATACTCCTGGACCTAGTTTCATTATATTAGCTATCACCATAATTTGTCTTGTGTTAGTAATAAGGAGCTTGAAGTTATGATTTTACAGCCACTCGTTCCTTACTGGGTTATTATCGCATGTGGAAGTTGTTTTCTCGTTGCTTGCATACTATCTGTTATCAGAACCAAAGGTAGCGGGCTACGGTCACATGCATACTGGCGTGGTGTTGCCATGGGCATCGTCTTGATTCTGATAGCGCTGGGGCCGAGCTATCCTGGCGGGAGATCTCCCGCGGGGATGCTAAATGTCGATGTAGTTATCGCAATTGATCGAACAACAAGTATGTCGGCGCTTGATTACAGTGATCAACAACCACGTATTGAGGGAGCTCGGACAGATCTCATGAAGCTAATTCATAAGATTAATGGCGCCCATATTGCAATTGTAACTTTTGACTCAAGTGCGCGAGTCAGTGTTCCGCTCACAACGGATGCTAGCGCAGTCATGACAGCAGTAAAAGTACTTGATCTTGAAAATTCAAATTACTCTACCGGAACGAGCATTGATAAGCCCATCGATGTAGTGAAGCGTTTACTCGAAAAAAGTGGGGAGTCACACCCCGACAGAGGTAGGTTATTCTTTTACATTGGAGATGGGGAGCAGACGAGTAGCAATGTACCACGCTCATTTGCAGAATTGAGGCCAATGATAGACGGAGGAGCCGTACTGGGTTATGGTACAGAAGCTGGAGCATACATGACTACTTACTATGGCATACGCAACGTTAAGATAGCTGAGTCGTTTAAATATGTTCCGGACTATAGTGAGATAGCAACGAAGCCAGGAGGCCGTGCTGTATCGAAAGTCGATGAACGTAATCTTCGCACAATCGCTGAGAGCCTAGGATTAAAGTATTTTCATAGAACAAATCAGAACGAGCCGATTGATGCTATTGTGAGTGAGAGTCGATTGGAGGTTGTCGTCGATACGCACCGAGAGGTATTGTTTTACTTGAGTACGTATTGGATGCTAAGCATCGTTATGACGCTTCTTCTTGTTTGGTGGTTTATGGAAATACTACCTACGATACACCTAGGTATGAAAGGGGTTGAGTAGTATGGCCACAGTGGAGCGTCCTCTCGATATTACTAAGCTCGACTTTGAAGCGAGACGATACGCGCGGAGACGTACGTTATTTCGATGGTCGTTGCCTCTAATGTTGGTTTTGGTAGGGTTAGCATGTTGGCTTGCTCTACCGACAGTCGCGACGATAGTCGCAATACAGGCCACAGATAGAGGTGATTATACCACTGCGGAACAGTGGTTGAACTACGCGGCATATGGTACAGTACTTGAAAAGTATAAGGTTCCATTTAATAAAGCAATTGTTGCCATGCATCAGAAACAATTTGATCTTGCGATCGAACAGTTTAGGACAGCAATAGTGTTAGCGCCAGAGGACAAAAAATGCTTTATACGTACTCAGTCTGTGCTCGCTACAGAGCTCGCTGGTGATGATGCTATTGCTCGTGCAAAGCCGGAAGAAGCAATCCAGTACTACACAAAAGCGATTGGGGAGATAAGGGCAAACAACGATTGTTTTAAGGAGTACGAGAAATTAAGTATGCGTATTGCCGAAAAGCTTTCTTCGGTTACAAATGCTATAAAGAAAAAAAGCTACCAAGACCCAAATAGCACAGGAAAGGAGGTGGAAGAAGCTAATCAAGCTCCGTCAAAGGACCAGATGGATAAGCTTGAAAAACTAATCGAAGAGGGCGAAGTACGTCGCCAAGAGAGTGATTATCGCTCGAGAGAGGCAGATTATTCAATCAAAAAGCCGTGGTAGTATATGCCTCTTTACATCTGATAAAGCCTCATTTATAATAAGACCATACGCGCGGCGCGTGTTGGTTTGTATGAAAACGGGTTTGTTTTTGTGCGACCTCGGCTCGCGTCGTGAATACGTAATAATAATAATTAGGAGAATACACCTTTATGGCAGACTTTGATCGTTCAAAGCCTCACGTCAACGTCGGTACTATGGGTCACGTCGACCATGGTAAGACAACGCTGACAGCAGCTATCACTGCGGTGCTTGCAAAAAAGCTCCCTAGTGACACAAACAAGCCGGTCGCCTACGACCAAATCGACAACGCTCCCGAGGAGAAAGCACGTGGTATCACCATTGCGAGTTCCCACCAGGAGTACGAGTCAGAAAAGCGCCACTATGCGCACGTTGACATGCCAGGCCACGCCGACTATGTCAAGAACATGATCACGGGTGCCGCTCAGATCGACGGTGCTATCCTCGTGGTTGCTGCAAACGATGGCCCATTGCCACAGACCCGCGAGCACGTTCTGCTTGCCCACCAGGTTGGTGTGCCAAAGATCGTCGTCTTCCTCAACAAGATGGACCTTGCAGATCCTGAACTCGTCGAACTCGTCGAGATGGACGTTCGTGAGCTCCTCACCAAGAACGGCTACGATGGCGACAATGCACCTATCATCAAGGGTAGTGCAACGAAAGCTCTCGAAGGCGATGCAGCTAACGAAGATGCAGTCATGGAACTCGTCAAGGCACTCGATGATTATATCGATGAGCCAAAGCGTGACCTTGACAAGCCGTTCCTCATGCCAATCGAAGATGTCTTTTCGATCAAGGGTCGCGGTACAGTTGCGACCGGTCGTATCGAACAAGGTGTTGTCAAGATCAACGATGCAGTTGAGATTGTCGGACTCAAAGATACACAGACCTCAGTTGTTACCGGCATCGAGGCGTTCAAGAAGAACCTCGATCAAGGTCAGGCTGGCGACAACGCTGGTCTCTTGCTTCGCGGTATCGAGCGCGAGCAAATCGAGCGTGGTCAGGTAGTAGTCAAACCAGGTACTCTGACACCTCACACCGAGTTTGAAGCCGAAGTCTATATTCTCAAGAAAGAAGAAGGCGGACGCCACACACCGTTTAGCAAGGGCTACAAGCCACAGTTCTACTTCCGCACCACTGACGTGACGGGTGAAGTTGAACTACCTGCTGACAAAGAAATGGTCATGCCAGGTGATCAAGTGACCTTCAAGGTTAAGTTGCTTGCTCCTATCGCTATGGACAAAGGTCAAGACTTCGCTATCCGCGAAGGTGGCCGTACTGTCGGCGCAGGTGTTGTCACCAACATCACCAAATAATTACACTTGTAATTAACAAAAACGCCCCAATAAACAGGGGCGTCTTTGTTTTTGAAATAATCCACTTGATAACTTCGTATAATGAAGGTAATGCACGAAGAAAAACTAATCACACTTATAAAAAATGGGGAGACACAGGCATATAGCGCACTTGTGGATCGATATCAGACAGGCCTCATCATTCATTGTGACAATATAGTTAAGGATCGCGATCTAGCAGAGGATATCGCACAAGAAGCATTTGTCCGTGCTTATCAAGCTCTCAAGTCGTACAACGAAACTAAGGGGGCGTTTTCGACCTGGCTGTACCAGATAGCAACAAATTTGGCGAAAGACCAGCTACGGAGAAGTCATAAAAAGATTGACCTTGCTGAGATAGAGATGATCCCTCAAGAACTGCCTGTACTTACTCAAAGTGAAAAGAGAGAAATCCGCGATACTGTACATGCATTACAACCACCAGAATATGCGCGCGTTATCGAGGCCTACTTTTGGGAAGGAAAGCGCTATCAGACGATTGCCGCCGAGCTCTCAGTACCTGTCAGTACTGTGGGGACATGGATAAAACGCGCGAAAGCTCAGTTACGAAAGGAGTTATCATGAAATCGGACTATATGTTAATTGCGGCACGACCAGACGCTGCACCTGCCGATAAACAATTCACCGACGCCGTGATGAAACGCATCATCAATACCAAGACATCTCGGAGCGTCTTTGCTAGTCTACGCCGTCGGGGGCCGGTATTTATCGTACTTGTAGTACTTTTGGCAATTGGCGCTTTGTCTTCGACCGCCTATGCCATTACGTATTTCTGGACACGTTCACATACAGCAGTCACCTCATCACTTGATAGCGACGGACGAAAAACATATTCAATCAAAACAGAGGGGTGCGAGCCGGGTAATCTCACCTACGAATACAAGCTAAAAAAAGGTGCGACTCTCAGCGACACCGATGTGCAGCGATTGATGAGCACCTACTGCGAGCAACAAGCGGTCATCCAATGGGCCGTGCAAACATGGCCAAATGATTCAAGTACGATCAATCACTCAATTCCCGGCTATGTTAGCCATGTAGCCATGACACTTGTTAGTAATCCGTTAAAGAATATATCGATGACACGTCAATCGATTACAACCAGTGAGTTCTTGCTTCAACAATCAGACAATGATCAGCAGACGACAAAAGTCGAATCTGACACCAAGATACTTATTGACGGACAGCTGTCGACGATAGACAAGCTTGATGCATCAAAAGCAGTGCTTCTTGTCACTCGCCAAGACATCGACCAGAAAAACCAAGATGACTGTACGGCAGTCTCATGCTCAAGCGATACGCTTCGCGACGATACAAAACTTGTCGCACTAGTGCAGCTAAGCTATCCGCTAGAGTATTATTACGGGTTTAAAGATCTCGTTCTTAGTAGACCTTGCACGCACAATGCCATCGATTTCTGTCCATTGAGTACCGATAATATCATCGTGTTTTGGCGGAACGGAGCCGGGGACTACATAAATAGTGCAAAGTGGAAGGAAACATCGGGTGTGATTCAGTCGATTGGTCGCGACAAAATCACCATACAAACACGTGCAGGTCGCATAGTGACTGTTCATACGGACGCTAACACTGTCAATGGTTTCAATGCACGTCCTACGAGCAATAACGGCTTCCAGGTCGCCGTAGGTGATACACTCAATATTTCCTACCTTAGCTTTCAGGACCAGGTTCTAGCAGATGATATTCCGTTCGTAAATTTAATGCAGCTTGAGCTAGTGATCGAAAGTCAAGCACAACATCAAAAATATTAATGATATCACTGATGCGGAGTGAGGTAAATCTCCGCCATCATGCAACGAACGCTACCGCCCCCCAGCTTCTCGATAGTGGGAATGGCGCTTGAAATGAGCGGGTTATAAGATTCTAATTCCGAGAGCTGAGACTCCGTAAGCGACTGTCGTGCCTGTTCGGACATGACAAGAAAAGGATTACCTGCATGGTCCCATACCTGCAGCATATTCCCCGCAAATTGTTGAACTTGACCTTGGGTTATCTCAATCACTCTCTTGTCAGATGCTTCCAAGCGACTTCTGAGCCGTGTTACATCAGCATGTTCACGGAGAGCCTCCAAACAGACGACAGCATAACGATCAGCAATCGCCATTAAAACATTGGTGTGATAAATCGGTCGGTTTTCGGTATCTGTTGCATGAAATCCAACAACGGTATAGCCGAGTTGCTCAGAAACAAATGCGAGTAGCTCAGGATCAGTACGCTGCGAGTAGCCGGCATACGCAACTCTATGTACGTGATCAAACACGATACTTCCCGTTCCCTCGAGATACCGCTCAGTCTCTGCATGGTGACTCAAGTCGAGTACCGATTCAACCCTAAATTTCTCACGAAGGGTTGGCAAGACCTCTTTGTTTATCTCGTGGCGACGATTCTCGGCCTTCATAGGATAGATAATAACCTGACCATCGCTATGAGTACTGAACCAATTGTTGGGGAAGAGCGAGTCGGGAGTATGAGGGGTTGGCGTATCGTTGACGACTGTGATATCGACGTGATGATCGGTCAACACACCGACTAAGGTATCAAACTCATCCTGAGCACGGCCGCGGGCGTTTCGAACCGTCCCCGCAGGGGTCTGGTAGTGGTTATCGACCGCAGTCTGGCGGTTATAGCCAAAGCGATGAGGACGGACCATAAGGATTGATGACGGCTTCTCCATGTTGCCGTATAGTATCACATCAGTTGAGCACTGAAAATACCCGAAAATCTACAATGTGTCGATCAGTCGAACAAGTCGGTCTTCGGCAGCAGCACCTCCCGTCAAACGGCGACGGTGAGATGGTTTGGTGTTTTGGGTGGGTTCGGTACGAACCGAGTGAGACCTATTGGGTCGTTCGTGATGGCGTGCTGTCAGTGATTTTGGGGCAGATATCCCCGGTTGTGAAACAAACGTCAGGGCTTGTCCTGACTGCCCCGCGCGGCCTGTACGACCGATTCGGTGCACATAGTCCTCGTATTGCTTCGGAGCATCAAAATTAATCACATGTGAAACATTGGGAATATCGAGTCCGCGTGCAGCAACATCTGTTGCCACCAAGATACGGACGTTGCCTGACTTAAACGCACGTAATGCTCGATCACGCTGACCCTGGGATTTATTGCCGTGAATTGCTTCTGAAGTAAACCCTTCCTTGGATAGTCGATCTGAAAGTCGCTGTGCAAAGTGTTTGGTGTCGCAAAACACGATTACCTTATCGAAACCATCTTTACCCAGCAGTTCGAGTAGCAGCTCGATCTTGTGAGCCTTGTCTCGAGCATGAATAACATCTTGTTCGATATGATCATTGGTCTCGTTTTTGATAACAGAGACCGTGACGGGATCATGCATAAACTCTTCAACGATCGCCTTGACATCAGTTGTCATCGTCGCGCTAAAACAAAATGTCTGGCGCTTGCGTGGCAATTCTGACTCTATCTTGCGAATATCACGAACAAATCCCATATCACACATACGATCTGCTTCGTCGAGCACAAATGTGGTGCAGCTCGCAAGCCGTAAGATGTTTCGATCGATCAGATCATTGATACGACCCGGCGTGCCAACGATAAGGTGTGGCCCGCGCTGAACCTCCCTGATCTGTCGGCTCATATTAACCCCACCGACGACAAGTGCAGAGTAGAGCTTCTGACCTGCAGAAAAACGTCGGAACTCGTCGTTTATTTGCTGGGCCAGTTCACGCGTGGGAGCAAGGACAAGAGCGCCCTGTACTGTACGTGTGGTAGCGAGTGCATCGATAATCGGCAGCAAAAAGGCGGCAGTCTTACCGGTGCCGGTATTTGCAAGACCAATCACATCTTTGCCAGCAAGTCCAGGTTTGATGGTCCGATCTTGAATCGGCGATGGTGTCTCATACCCGATGTGGCCAAGCGTTGCAATCGTTTGAGGATTCAAGCCAAAGTCGCTAAACAAGTGAGTAGCGGCGTACGGCGTGTCATCGACAGGGGCGATAGCCTTATTGATAAAACGACTCGCGTGGATTTCCTGCGTTGATCGTTTTGTCGGAGTGCGTTTTTTCCCCGCAAAGCGAGGTGAATAGTGAGACGTTTGTCTCGAGTTACTTGTACGTGGGCGCATCAAAAACCTTTCTTGTGCGTTGCTATACGATGAACGACAAGAATTATTCTCTAGCAAGTATAAAACGAGTATTCATCCGGTAGGATTTGTTCTACTGCAATGATTGTAGCATAAAGGTTATGAAAACGCAATAGTAAATACGGTATAAACTAGTTACCTAGTGACTCAAACACATGCGAGGGGATGTGAATACCGATGCGCATCGTTTGTCGTAGCACCACGCCATGCCCATTTTGCGATGGGAGCTCGACTCTATTCGTACCATCTGCCTGGTAACACACAAATCCAAGTGATTTCACGTAGTTAGCTAAAAATGAATAAAGTTCTCGCAGCGTCTCATCCGATGACCATGCGTCGGAAGCCACATCATAGAGCGCGACCTCAACCTTATCCCCCAACATCTTTTCGATGAGTTCGTTAATGGCTGAAACGTGCGGTGCTGCCAATGTCTCCATAAACGATGGACGTGTTTCACCGTGTGGACTGGTATCAATAGAAGAAGTCATGTTTCTCACCCCCTATGTTTTCTGATAATATCCTCACTATAAATTGCGCTCTTATAGTCGTCAAGCGCTCGCTTTTCAACTCAAGATACCTATGGTATAATCTTGCTAGATACTAATCGCACCAGAGAACTCGCCCAGACGCTGTCGACACCGAATCGAGGAGAGGTTACTGGAGCATCGCCATTGAGAGGAGATTTTGATCATGGCAGACACAAAACCAGCAGAGGGACTACGCATCCGCATTCGTCTCAAAGCATATGATCACAAGGTGATCGATCAATCAGCAAAGCAAATCATCGATACCGCAATCCGTTCGGGAGCGCAAATTGCAGGACCAGTACCGCTTCCAACGCGCCGAAGCACTTACACTGTCGTCAAGAGTCCACATGTTTACAAAATGGGCGGCGAAGCGTTCGAGATGCGCGTCCACAAACGCTTGATCGACATAACTAACGCAACACCCAAGACGATCGATAGCTTGCAAAATCTCTCGCTCCCTGCTGGAGTTGATGCCGAAATCCGCATGTAACTAGGTTTACGTTTTTTTCTAAAAACCCTTCTCAATTACAGAGAAGGGTTTTTGGTTAATGATTGTAAAAAACTATTTTTTGACTTTTAAAGGGACATAAGTAGCATCAGCGGCCGCATTTGTCTGATCAATCTGATCATAGATCTGCTGGACTTTCTCGTTAATGCTAATCACCCATAAGCCCAGACCGAGTACCATAGCACAGAGTATAAACCAGTAAAGTGTCTGGTGTGTCATGCGGAAAGTAAAGAATGGGTCCGACGGATGTGAACGTTTAAATGTTCGTACCGTGGGTTGCTGGGCAACCGATACCTTGCGTACAACGGTCTTTTTGACTGAAACGGGTCGCTTTTTTGGGGTGGTTTTCTTCTTTGGGGTGGCCATGATTGAGTTTATCCTGCTTATGCTATTCTGAGCTACATTATCTACGACTGTACCAAAAAACGCAAGTAGCGCTTATGCTATACTGTCGATATGGTTTCCGAGAGAAACAAACAACGCACGTATGCCCGAAATCGCCTATTTTCTCGGCGAGGGTACGAAAAGCAACACGAAACCGATGGTCAATACCTGTTAAAATTGGTGCTCTATGTGCTATTAGCGACAGTCTGGATAAAGTTTCGCACTCCTATCGTCCTGTGGTCAACAATACCGTTAGGGGCAATACCAGTCGGCATGGTATTTGGGATGTTGATTGTCAGGCGATTTGAAGCCTACCAGTTTGATAGAAAACTATGGTATGCCATACTCATCATTGTCGGCATCCTCTGTTACTTTGTCCCCGCCGGAATTGCTCTATGAGACGGCGTGCCCGTCGAGCGCGGTTCCCCTGGGCGCTGGTGATAATCGTCTCTATCATCAGCGGAACAGCATTATTTTTTGTAGTCAGTTGGCTTCGACCCGTCACCGAAGCCATCAATGAGCAGTATTTTTGGGTTGATGCACGCTACGAAGGAGTCAAGTCAAAAGTTACCTCTGTTTCGTCTCGGCATATAACGATGATGGTCGAATATCCTGAAATGGACAACAAAATGATAACCGCTAGTGTGCGTAGCTACCTCGACGAACGAAAAACGCAGTTCTTAAGAGATGTAGAAGGTGCGCGTATGATCGTGCCTCGCCCCATGTCAAAACTGAATGCTACCTACCAGCTCACAAACAAGGGTACCGACACTATCTCGATCTTGATACAGAGCAGAAGTGAGGTAGGGGGATCAAGCCCCCGAACTGATGTCAGGGCGTGGACATTTGATCTAAAAACCGGCAAAGAAATCACGCTCCGAGACCTCTATGGACAAAAAAGCACAGATGGTATCGCACGGACAAAGCTCTACCTCAAACAAAAACTGATGGCTCGTCTCGAGGTAACAAACGAATATGATGACCGCCTCGTCAATAAGGTTTTTGATAGTCCTTCATTTGGGTCATTTGTCATCACAAATCCGCATACGATTCAATTCTCATTTGGCCAAGGCGTGATTGCCAGCGAAGCGGCAGGCGCTATCGATGTATCGCTGCCAATTGATAACTTGCAACTGTTTTTGCAGACCGATCAAGCCAGAAAACTTCTTGATATCGTCTCAATCGATCAAATACCCGAGTATCAGCCACTCAAAAACGGTGACGTAGACTGCTCAAAACTCAAATGTATTGCTTTGACGTTTGACGACGGGCCGAGCAACTATACAAACCAAGTGCTCGACGCATTGCAGCGTTATCATGCACATGCAAGTTTCTTTGTCATCGGTCAAAATATCGATAAGCACCGCGACGTACTGAAACGAGCGTCTGATACTGGAAACACGATCGGGAACCATAGCTGGGGTCATCCGTCACTTTCGTATCTGACACCCGCTCGTATCAATGACGAGCTCACCCGGACAAATAACGCAATCAAGCAAGTTACCGGCAAAGATACACCCTATATGCGTCCACCAAATGGTGCTATCAACCATACGGTCTACACTGTGCTAGTCGAGCGTAAGATGACGGCAATCATGTGGTCGGTAGATACACGCGATTGGGCTGATCGCAACACAGATATCGTGTACAACCGAGTGATAGCGGGGGCAAAACCGGGTGCGATTATCATTTTGCACGACATTCACCAGACGAGTGTCGCGGCTGTTCCACGCATCCTCGAGACACTCACAAAACAGGGCTATGTGTTTGTCAGTATTGAGCAGTTGTTTGGGCCAAATGGTTCTCCGGGTAAGTCTATCTATAGTGCAAATTAAAAACAACCCCGATGCGCATCAGGGTTGGAACGACGACAGACGGGGAGCTTTAGAGGAGAGCTCACCCATCTGTCGTCGTGTGTCGCCTAGTCCTGATGGACGAGGTGGTACAGGTGGCCGACACGCTCGTAGATGTCCAGGTGACTAGACCCGAGTGCGTCGGCGGCGTCGGCCGCCGCACTGATGATGGGGCGGTACTCGCGGTCGACCCACAGGTCGCGATCGCCGAAGTCCACGACCGAGTGGTCGTAGTCTTGACCGACGACGTAGCGAGCGCAGGCGGTCACGATGGCGACGATGGCCTTATCGATCTCGTAGCCGCTGCCTCGCAACGATGCGAGGGCGTCGTGCCGAACCTTTTTCCACGTCGGTACACGGTTTCTGCTCACAGATCCTCCTAGGACACGGGACGGCCCTGTTGCCGTCATATTTCCATACTATATCATATAATCTCCTAAAAATCGAAAAGCCCGCCTCCTACGGGCTTCTCGACGGAATGATTCCGGAGAATGCGGGTAGGAGCGGGCTAGTGTGTAGCGCCTACTCCTTGGGACGATGGCCGACGGCCTGATTCGCCATCTCGACCCGAACTGGGTTCGAGAAGCGCGCGAACCGCGCCAGGAGGACAAGCCGCACCATGTACTGGTAGTCGGTCGTGAACCGACGCATCCAGACATAGACGACGTCACCGATCAGCCGGCGCTGCCGCTTGGTGAGTTTGGCCCCCAATGGCATGATGGCCTCGGGGTTGAACGGCAGGTCGAGCGATGTCGTGTCGACGCCGATGACGTACTTCGCGACTTCCGTCACAAAGTGCTGGTCGCCCCTCTCCATGTCGAGGGGCCTGTAGATGCGATCGGTCACTCCTCGCACGACTTGGTAGACGCGCTCAAGCCGAGCTGCCTGCTTGTCACTGATCGGGTCACCGAGACCCATCGTGGGCTTGACCATGAGTTTTCCTCACTATCTGCTTATGAGCACTCGGGACTGTTTGCGATGACAGCCAGTCCGCCATTGCCGTTGTAGGCAAAGGCGTGGTAGATGAGTGTTGACCCATCACACACCTTGGACACTCCGACCTGCCGATCTTCTCGAACGACAACCCATCCAGTTCTCGGGTTCATGTTCGGTTGAGTATCAGCGGCCGCGGTGCTTGAAGCGCCGCAGGCCGTGAGCACCACAAGGCCGAGAACCATACCAGTCACACGTGATTTCAAGATAGTAACACCTCTTTCTGCTAAGGAACACCTGGTATTTCCAGGCTGTATGTTACCATCCCATATATATAATATAAATACAGATTTTGTCAAATCAACGCTAAACTATGCTTCATCTGTTAAAACCCTTGACACAGTAGAGCGCATTTGATAGACTAAGCATTGTAACTTATTACGTAATACAAACTTGTTCCTGTGTGAATCAGTAGGTCCTGTAGAGGGAAACCACTGGCCACCGGGGATTTTAAATGGGAGCAAAGAGGGCTATGAAAGCACTTCTCGGTACCAAAATTGGTATGACCCAAATCATCGGTGAGGACGGCGCGGCTATTCCAGTCACGTTGATTCAGGCCGGCCCAGTGACTGTGACTCAGGTCAAGTCCGTCGAAAGCGACGGCTACAACGCAGTTCAAGTGGCATATGGTGAGGGTAAGAACCTGAGCAAGGCCGTGGCTGGACATGTCAAATCAGCCAAAGTGTCCCCGAAGGAAATTCGGGAGTTTCGCATCGACGATCTCGGTGAGATCAAGGTCGGTGATAGTTGGGATGTCACGGAGTTTACGCTCGGTGATTCAGTTGACGCAACTGGTATCAGTAAGGGTAAAGGCTGGGCTGGAACCATCAAACGTCACAATTTCAAACGACACCGCAAAACTCACGGTGGTAAGGGTAACACCCGCAAAGTCGGTTCGATTGGCTCGATGTACCCACAAAAAATCTTTAAAGGCAAGCGCATGGCCGGCCATATGGGTGCCGAGCAGGTGACAGTACGCAACCTCACCGTTGCCTATGTCTCTGCCGCAGACAACCTCATTGGTGTCAAAGGTGCTGTGCCAGGCCCCAAAAAGGGCTTAATTGTCATTAACGGAGGTGCTAAGTAATGGCTACTGCAGAAACAAAGCCAGCAAAAGCTACCTTGCCTAAGAGCGTCTTTGCAGTTGACGTGCCAAATCACGAGCTTCTAAAACTCGCGTATACGGCCTTTCTCGCAAATAGCCGCAAGGCAAGTGCGACCACTAAGACTCGCGGTGAAGTGAGTGGTGGTGGCAAAAAACCATGGAAACAAAAAGGTACGGGTCGTGCTCGCTTCGGAAGCACGCGTAACCCGATCTGGCGCCATGGTGGTATCGTCTTTGGCCCAAGTGGCAACGAAAATTACAAGCTGAAGCTGTCAAAAACCAGCAAGCTTGTTGCACTTCGCCAAGCACTGACATTGGCCAACCAAAACAAGAAAATTACTGTAACTGATATCAAGACAACTGGCAAAACCGCCGAGATCGCCGCATTTCTGACAGCGCAGAAGTTTCATGAGGATGCAAAAGTCTTGCTTGTCGTCGATGACAAGACTCCAGAATTGCTCCGTGCAACCAACAATATGCAGCAGGTGCTCCTCGTCCGCGCAAATTACCTGAGCGTCTACTACATTCTCAATGCTGATCAAATTGTTATGACGCCAGCCGCTCTCAAGGTCGTTGAGTCATGGCTCGCAGGAGGAGATAACTAATGAAACTCACTCTTGTAACACCACGAGCAACCGAAAAAGCCTATCGGCTCATTACAGTACAAAACACCTATATCTTTGATGTACCGCTCGATGCAAACAAGCAGGAAATCAAGGATGCCGTCGAAGCACAGTTCGACAAGACAAAAGTAGCGAGCGTTACGACACTGGTTCAAAGTGGCAAATCTATCCGTTTCAACCGTGGCAAACGCCGCTATCCTGGCACGACGACTCGTCAAGACACCAAAAAAGCCTATGTGACTCTCAGCGAAGGCAAGATCAAGGTTTTTGATACAGACGAAAAGAAAGAGGAGAAGAAATAATGGATATGTATAAAACTCCTCCATACACGAAAATTGACCGCAAACAGGTTAGCGTAGAGCTATCGCCAGATGATGCTGCGCGACTCGCCCGCCTGGGCAACCGAGCACACACTGCAGCTGGAGTTGATGAGGCAGCAACCACTGCCGACTCAGGTGGGCTTGACCTCACTTGCGTGCCTGATACGGCCCACGTTCGTCGCACAGATAATACTCGTCTACCACTTGGACCTGGAGGTATTTACTAATGGCTATCCAAAGCTACAACCCAACTACTCCTGCACGTCGCGGTATGACAAGTCAGGATATGAGTGATATTACGACTCGCAAGCCGCTCAAAAGTCTTGTAAAGAGCACCAAGCAGCGAGCAGGCCGTAACAATACCGGACGTATCACTGTTCGCCATCGCGGTGGTGGTGTACGTCGTCACTATCGCTTGCTCAATCATCGTCTTGCAAATGGTTTGACACTGACTGTCGAGGAAATTGAATACGACCCAAACCGTAGTGCGCGTATCGCTCGCGTCAAAGATCAGCACGGATTGTATCACTACATCCTTGCAGATACACAGATGTCCAAAGGTAAGGTACTCAATACCGGTGCAGAAGCACCCATCGAGACAAGCAACCGTATGCCTCTCGGACAAATTCCTGTCGGTTCACAGATCTACGCAATCGAGCTTACTGTCGGCAAAGGTGCTCAGCTCGTTCGAGCTGCCGGCACTAAAGCTCAGCTGATGGCTAAAGAAGGTGACTACGCAATGGTACGTATGCCAAGCGGTGAAGTCCGCAAATTCCGCCTCGAATGTGAAGCAACCATCGGCATCGTCGGTAATGTTCAGCACCAAAACATCAAGATCGGGAGCGCCGGCCGCAAGCGCCGCAAAGGCATTCGTCCAACTGTTCGCGGTGTCGTCCAAAATGCCGTAGATCACCCTCACGGTGGTGGTGACGGTGGCCGCCACGGTACCGGTAAAGCACCTCGTACTCCATGGGGTCAGCTCACACTCGGTTACCGCACCCGCACTCGTAAATCAACCGACAAGATGATTGTCCGCAGTCGTCACGAAGCTAAGAGGAAGAGGTAAACTATGAGTCGATCACTCAAAAAAGGCCCATTCGTCGATACGAAGCTTGCCAAAAAGGTGGCGGCTCTGAGTCTCGACGATCGCACAGTTATAAAGACCTGGGCGCGCGCATGCACGATCACACCAGAAATGGTCGGTCGTACTATCGCGGTACACAATGGTCGCGTGCACGTTCCGGTGCTTATCACGGAAAACATGGTAGGACACAAACTCGGTGAGTTTAGCCCTACTCGCAAGTTCCGCAAGCACGGGGGCAAGGAGAAGAAATAATGGCTGAGACACAAGTATATACTGTACGTGCGCACATTAAGGGCATAGACCAGACGCCACGAAAGATGGGCTTGGTCGCCGCTCTTGTTCGCGGACGCTCTGTCGCCGATGCGTTGGTCATCCTTGACCACACACCAAAGCGTGCAGCGCTGGCGGTTCGCAAGGCCATCGCGAGTGCGGCAGCAAATGCCACAAACAACCACGGGCTTGACAACAAGAGCCTTGTCATTAGCATTTTAAGCGTTACCGCCGGTCCTCGTATGCGACGGTTCAAGCCTGCATCACGCGGACGCGCCTTGCCATTCCAAAAGCGCAGTAGCCACATCCTCGTCGAGGTAAGTGGTACCGAAAAAGTTCGTAAGAAACCAGCCGAGAAGAAAACTGAGGCTACTACAAAGGGGGAAAAATAATGATTACCTCTCAAGCCAAGCACGTTATCCAATTTGGCTTACCTAAGGGTGCAGAATATAAACCAGGTAAGGTATCGATGCCCTGGGATTGGTATCCCGCACAAGAGTTGCGTGAAGCATCTCCGGTTCCAGTACATTCACCTGAGAGCGTTGCACAAGCAGCTGCAATTCTCGCTCAACTAGAAGAACAGGAGGTTTAAATAGTATGGGCCAAAAAGTAAACCCAATTAGCTTCCGCCTCCAAGTCCACAAAAACTGGAGTTCACGATGGTTTAGTTCAAACAAGCGTGATTTTGCCAAGTGGCTGGTGGAGGATGCAAGGGTCCGCGAACTCATCGAAGCTAAGTTTGCGAGTCGACCAACGATCAATTTAATTGAGGTAGAGCGAAGTGCAAACCTCATCACGGTGACAATTCACACTGCGAAAGCGGGCGTCGTCATCGGCCGAGGTGGTGCTGGTGTCACTGAGCTCAAAAAAGATATCGAAAAAATCACGAGTTTGCCAGTTCGCATCAATATTGAGGAAGTCAAACGCCCCGAGCTCGCTGCAAAGCTGGTTGCAGAAAACATCGCTCGTCAGCTTGAGCGCCGCGCCAACTTCCGCCGTGCGGTCAAAATGGCTGCCCAAAACGCCATGAACGCTGGTGCAAAAGGCATCCGTATAGAGGTCGCTGGTCGACTCAATGGTGCCGAGATGAGCCGTCGCGAAAAAGTGATCGAGGGTTCCGTCCCGCTTCATACGCTTCGCGCTGACATTGATTTCCATACTGCACGTGCACTTGGCCCTAATGGTACCGGTATTATCGGTGTCAAAGTATGGGTCTACAAGGGTGAAAGGAGTGACGTCTAATGCTTCTGCCAAAGAAAGTTCCGCATCGCAAAGTTCGCATCGGCAAAAACGATGGCGTCGCGACGCGTGGCCACTATGTTGCCTTCGGCGACTACGGCCTCCAAAGCCTCGACAATGAGCGCATTACGAGCCGCCAGATCGAGTCTGCTCGTCAGGCGATGACACGTTACATCAAGCGTGGTGGTAAGATCTGGATTCGCATCTTCCCGCACACACCAGTAACGCGTAAGCCACTGGGCCTCAAAATGGGTGGTGGTAAGGGCAACCCCGAATTTTACGTCGCAAAGGTCAAGACCGGAACCGTGCTATTTGAAATGAAAGGTGTTACTGAAGAGATTGCTCGCGAAGCGATGCGTCTCGCTGGACACAAATTGCCCGTCAAGACACGGTTTGTAAAGAGAGAGGAGGCATAATATGGCTGAACCTAAAAAGACAACCAAAACGTCTACCCCTAAGTCAGAGAAGCCAGCCGCCAGTGTGACAGAGCAGCTTGCCGCTAAGCGCCAAGACCTCTTTGAGAGCCGCCGTTCACACCGTGCCGGAGAGCTCGTCAACCCACGCATCCTCCGTACGACACGTAAAGAAATCGCCCGTCTCATGACTGCCAAACGTGCAGCCGAGCTGGCAGGAAAGGAAGGTAACTAAATGGCCAAATCATTGACCGGTGTGGTGACCTCAAGCCTTGCCGACAAGACGATTGTCGTCACCGTGACAAGTCGAGAGACGCACCCGATTTATGGCAAGCAGTATACGGTAAACCGTACCTATGCTGCTCATGATCCCAAAAACGACGCCAACAAAGGCGACAAGGTGACAATTGTCGAATGTCGACCAGTGAGCAAGACAAAGTCATTTGTGCTCGAAAAGATTGTTGAGCGCAGCAAGGGCTCGATCGAACTCAAATCTGAGGTCAACGAAGCCGTCGAGGACAAGATTGACCTCGACCATGACAAGAAAGACGAGGAGGGCGCATAGCATGATCCAACAAGAAACTCGTCTCAAGGTCACCGACAACAGTGGTGCAAAGGAAATCCTTTGTATCAAGGTGCTTGGTGGCTCTAGGCGTCGCTATGCGAGAGTTGGTGATATCATTACCGCAAGCGTAAAAGATGCCAACCCCACCGGAAACGTCAAGAAAAAGTCAGTTGTCAAGGCAGTTATCGTTCGCACACGCGATCAAATTCGCCGCCGCGACGGTAGCACAATCTGCTTTGATGATAACGCCGCAGTAATTATCAACGATGACAAGACCCCCAAGGCAACGCGTGTCTTTGGTCCCGTACCCCGCGAGCTGCGCGATCTGGGCTACGCAAAGATCATCAGCCTTGCGCCGGAGGTACTCTAGTATGGCTCAGCGTATTCGTACTGGTGATATCGTCAAGATCATAAGCGGATCACAAAAAGGTACCACAGGCAAAGTGCTCGCACTCTCTGCTCAAGGTGCACTTGTTGAGGGAGTTGGCCTCGGACATCGACATGTCAAACCAAGTCAGCTCAACCCGCGTGGTGGCAAAAAAGACATTCATGTTGCCGTTAGCCTACACAAGCTTGCCCTTGTCGTCGATGAAAAGACGAGCAAGACAAGCCGCGTCGGCTACGTACATAAAGTTGATGGTGGCAAAGCGCGCGTCGCTCGCCAACTCAAAAATAAGGAGATTAAGTAATGGCAGAATCCAAGAAACAAGCCGTCTACACTCCTCGCTTGAAAGCCTTGTACCGTGACACCTATGTCAAGGAACTGCAAGCCGAACTGAAGCTCGATAACGTACATGAAGTACCAGTTCTCGAGAAAATCGTCGTCAGCGTAGGAACAGGTAAGACAAAAGACGACAAGCGTATGCTTGAAACCGTCAAGAATACACTGACTCGCGTCACAGGCCAAGCGCCCGTCGAACGTCTCGCAAAGAAATCAATTGCGACGTTCAAGATCCGTGCTGGTATGGGTGCGCCTGTTGGCATCAACGTCACCCTTCGTGGTACACAAATGTACGAGTTCCTCGATCGTTTTGTCAATGTCGCATTGCCACGTGTCCGCGACTTTCACGGCGTCGGCCTCAAGTTTGATCGCGGCGGTAACTACAATCTCGGTATCACCGACCAGAGCATTTTCCCCGAACTAAGTTTCGAGGAAACACAACTCGTCCACGGCATGCAAATCACGTTTGCCATCAAGCAAGGCAACAAACTAGCAAGCCGCGCGTTACTCGAGAAATTTGGACTACCGTTTGAGAAAGAAGGAGGCCGCTAAATGGCTAAGAAATCTATGATCGCAAAAGATGCAAAGCGTCAGCGAATGATTCAGAAATACGCCGCCAAGCGTGCAGAGCTCAAGGAGTTGGGAGATGTCGATGGCCTCCAGAAGTTACCTCGAAACTCGAGCCCTACTCGTTGGAAAAACCGCGATGTTTTGAGCGGACGACCCCGAGGATTTATGCGCCGCTTTGGCCTGAGCCGTATCAATTTCCGTGAAAAAGCAGTCAAGGGAGAAATCCCTGGTATCACTAAGAGTAGTTGGTAAAGAAAGGAGATCAATTCATGAGTTTACAAACAACCGACCCCATCGCTGACCTCCTGACTCGCATCAGGAACGCTGCCGCTGTTGGCAAGCGTGAAATCCGTGTCCCTACCAGCAAAATCAAGCACGTCGTTGCCGAGCAACTTGTCAAAAACGGCTATCTTGTTGATGTCAAGCTCGAGGATGGCAAACCACGTGGTACACTTGTCGTGACGATCAACAACGAAGGCGAAAACAGCACTATCAATGAAATCGCCCGTGTCAGCAAGCCTGGACGTCGTGTCTATGCCAGTGCAAGCGAGATTCCGAAGGTCAAGAGTGGCCGTGGCATCGTGCTTGTCTCAACCTCAAGGGGTGTGATGACCGGCAGCGAGGCCGTACGCAACAAACTAGGCGGAGAGGTCCTCCTAAAGGTTTACTAGTATGGTCAAGGCACGAGCAGAATTAACACCCGAGCAACGAGACTATCTCGATACTGCGGCAACTGAGTTTTACAAGAAAATTGCTGGATCTTCCTTGCTGGGCATAACGCTAGAGCATCGAGAGCAGGTATTGCACATGTTTAATACTTATGTTCCGGTTAACGACGATGAAGAACTTGAATAAGTAAAGAAAGGTAAAGATATGAGTCGAATTGGAAAACTACCAATCACTGTTCCCTCGGGTGTGACAATCACAGTCGATTCAGATGTCATCAAGGTCACTGGCGCCAAGGGCGAGTTGACTGTCCCGCATCTGTCCGATGTTACTGTCACTCACGAGGACGGTAAATTAACTGTCGCCCGCAAAGATGACGAGCGCATCGCTAAGGCCCAGCATGGGTTGCAGCGTGCACTCCTCAACAATGCTGTCGAGGGCGTCACCAAAGGCTTCGAGAAACAACTCGAGGTCAAGGGTGTCGGCTACCGCGTGAGTACCAGCAACAACGAGCTCGATATGAGCCTCGGGTTTAGTCACCCGGTCAAGTACAAAGCACCCGCTGGTATTCAGATCATCAATGATAAGATGACGATCAAAGTCGCTGGGATTGACAAGCAACTTGTCGGTCAGGTAGCCGCTGAGATCCGAGCCATCAAGAAGCCCGAACCATATAAGGGCAAGGGAATCGCATACGTTGGTGAACATATCCTCCGCAAAGCAGGAAAGGCAGGTAAAAAATAATGTCTGATCTAGCTATAACCCAAGGGAAAAGAGCAGCCGGAGCATCAGGATTTACTCCTGTGCGCCGCGCGATGAGAAAAACCGTAGATTTGTCTCATACACAGACTGGAAAGGCAGGGAAGAAGTAATGACTAATTTAGCAAAAAAACTGCTTAACCGAAGCCTCCGTAAGAGTCGTGTTCGCGCAAAAGTACACGGTACTGCCGAGAGACCACGACTAAGTGTTGTTATCAGCAATATGCACGTTAGCGCACAGTTAATTGATGACGACAAGCAACATACACTTGCGAGCGCAACCTCAGTAGGCAGCAAACTGACTGGTAGGATGACTGAAAAGTGCGCCAGTATCGGTACCGAAATTGCAAAGAAGGCTAAGAAAGTAAAAATAACCACTGTTGTGTTTGACCGCAATGGTCGCCAGTATGCTGGCCGACTGGGAGCACTTGCAGATGCAGCACGTAAAGAAGGATTGGAGTTTTAGTGATGGCAGATACAACTGCACAAACTACGCCACGGGGTTCACGCCCAGCTCGTGGTGGTCGCCGCGATGACCGGCGCAACCAGACGCCAGAGGCGCCAAAAGAGTTCGAAGAAGTCGTTATCAATATTGACCGTGTGGCACGTGTTGTCAGCGGCGGCCGACGGTTTCGTTTTAAGGCGCTTGTCGTCGTAGGAAACCGAAAAAATAAGATCGGCGTTGGTGTTTCTAAAGGCAGCGATGTGCAAACAGCAATCGCCAAGGCAACCGATGTCGCCAAGAAGCATCTCGTCACGATTCCGGTTGTCAACGAGACCATTCCGCATGAAACTGAGGTAAAGCTCTCAGGAGCACGCGTCCTCATCAAGCCGGCCGCACCTGGTACTGGTATCATTGCTGGCGGCGTGGTTCGTTCGGTTATCAGCGTTACCGGTATCCGGAACATGCTTTCAAAGAGTCTCGGGAGCACAAACAAGGTAAACATTGCCTACGCTACTGTTGAGGCACTCTCGAGCCTTGTTCCCCGCGAGAAATGGTTGACCACTACTGAAAAGACAACTAGAAAGGCCGCACTTGCAGAGAAAAAGACTGCTCAATCTGATGATAAGCCTGCTGTCAAAAAAGCTCCCGCCAAAAAAGTTGCGCCAAAAAAGGAGACTAAGTAATGAAATACAATGATCTCCAGATGAGTACGCACAAGGATCGCAAGCGCGTCGGCCGCGGAATTGCTGCCGGTGGTGGCAAGACAGCAGGTCGCGGAACAAAAGGTCAGAATGCTCGTACTGGCAAGAAGCTGCGTCCGATGTTTCAGGGTGGCCAAAACGGCATCGCTACTGCGGTGCCAAAATCACGAGGATTCAAAAGTTTGCGAACACCAGCTCAGGTTGTCTACCTTGATCGGCTTGAAGGACTCAAGGGTATCGTCGATAACTATGCTCTGTACGAAGCAAATCTTATCGCGACACCGTTCCATACCGTCAAGGTAATCGCTCGTGGTGAACTGGGGAGCAAGATCACTCTCAAGACTCAGGGCGCATCAAGGAACGTTGTGGCTGCTATAGAAAAGGCAGGTGGTAGTTTCGATAAAGTCGCAACACCCATCCAAAAATCAGCCAAAGAAGCTGAAGCTACAGATAAAAAATAGCGACAACTCGCTTGGTTTTGCCAAAAGTATGCGCAGTATTGGCGCATACTTTTGTTATAGATGGTGTGACAAAGCATGCTATAGTTTGTTAGTAGCTAAACTGGAGGACAGATGATGCCACGCGTACCCGAAATAGCGATCGATTGGAATGAACATCGGCGCAACTACGAGCAAGCTGGTCGTGAGCGACTAGCACGTGCCATTCGCGAGGGGTACGGAAATCTCCGCAGGCAGTTCATTGGCGCACAGGTGGGGCGCCTAGAGCATCTGGCCAGAGATGCAGGTTGGACGGTGAGCGACGAGACTATCGGCGCAATAGAGGGCTTTTTGCCAGAGAAACTTATAGACTTCCTCGATGGGAAAGTTGTTGTCTCCGAGACAGGGTGGCGTCAGATTGCTTCAGGAACAATGGACTTAGATTTATTTCTTGCGGGAGCACTCAAAGAGATCGCTGGTGAGCTACCCCTACCCATTGTGCGCAAAGATCGAGATGCACAAGCAGATACAGTGCTCGTGTTTCGTCGCGCTTCCGAACAAGCTGCGTAGAAACGATATAAATAAAACCCCTTTATGGGGTATTGCGACAAGCAAGCATGTGTAGCGATGGTAACGGAGACCCCCCTGAGGGGCGGCGCAAAAACTGCTACGCCGCCCCTCGTCATCGATCGGATCGACATCAGATCAGATACCCCTTTCGGTCGATGGCGAATGAGTTCACCGCGGCGTTGCTGTCGACCTCGATGTACAGGAGGTGCCCAGCGATGTTGACATCCGGGATGACGAGAACGAGGTCTCCCTCGAATGCCTCTTCGATGGCCGCAGCCAGATGGACCGGCGTGATCAGCCCCTCGAGGAAGAGGTTTCGTGCCATCCGTGGGCTGACGATGATTCCATCCAACTTGGAACCGTACCTCGACGCAAGCGTCTGGTTCACCAGCTCGACGAGTGCCCGACGAGCCGACGATTCCCCGGCAGGAGGAACAATGGGGTACGGAACCACCTGCTCACCCTCACGTCCGGCGAAGGGTTCGTTGTCGTCGCCGACGAACATGCCCATATGTCCGTCAAAGTTGACCACACCTCCTTCGTAGCCGAATGTCTTACCGAACAGATTCTTGACCTTCTTGGGCAAGAGGCAACTCCTTCCATAGTGACCCGTCTTGATAGGGTCTTTTTCTCACCAGCTCGAGTGAGCTAGGAGTTCGTAGGAGCACCGTAGGCTACATGCTTGCTTGTCAATGATCAAGCATGCCCACGAATGCTATCAATAACCATATTATACAACAGATCGTCATGTCGTACAAGTATCCGGCACAATCCGCTAGCACCGCAGCAACATGTCCTGTATACTGTAGGTAAAGTAGTATCATCTAACGCACAGAAAACAGGCAGAATTACTCCGTATGAATTGGAAAATTATCCTTCGATCACTCAAAAACCGTGATATGCAAAAACGCCTCTTGATCGTCTTTGGACTGATCGTCGCGTTTCGTTTCATGTCGCATATCCCTGTGCCCATTGCTGAACCGAGTAAGCTAAAGAGTATCATTGATACGGTGATCGGCTCAAGTGACTTCGGCGGATTCCTCAACCTTATGAGCGGTGGTGCACTCAGCCAGTTGTCTATCGTCCTGGTCGGAATGAGTCCGTTTATCACTGCCAGCGTCATCACCCAGTTGCTCACAAAAGCAATCCCAAAGCTAGAAGAACTCCATAAGGATGGTGAATCTGGCCGTCGCAAGATAAACCAGTGGACGCGTATCATCTCCGTACCACTCGCAGTCATTCAGTCTGTTGCAATTATCTATATTCTGCGCCAGTCAGTTCTTGCAGGCAGTACTGCCGGTACTGTCACGACCACACCAACAGAGTGGATAGTAGCCGTCACTGCTATGACCGCCGGTTCCATTCTCCTCATGTGGCTAGGAGAGCTCATCACTGAGCAAGGTATTGGTAATGGTATTTCACTCATTATTTTTGCCGGTATCATCAGTCAGCTACCAGCAACCCTCAGTACGGTCATCGCCTCGCTATTGGACACAACGGCAGGAAAGTTAAGCGTCTTTGGCTGGTTTGACCTACCGGTGAGCCCGACGGCGTTTTGGGTAGCACTTGTTATCGGTCTTTTATCGCTCTTTATATTGTATTTCCTCGTTAAAATCAATGAAGCTCAGCGTATCATCACTATCAACTACGCCAAACGTGTCGCTGGCAATACGAGTTACGGCGGTATCAAAAGCATCCTCCCCGTCAAGCTCATTGCTGCGGGTGTTATCCCGGTGATTTTTGCGGTCGCGTTTCTCAGCCTCCCTGCCTTTGCAGGTCAAGTGCTCAAAGCAACCAATAACCCCTCGTATACTCAGCTGAGCGCCGATCTTATCAAGTGGTTCCAGGCACCAAACGCCCAGTCCTTTGCAAGTGGTGATCTGGGCGTATTTATCTATCCGGCTGCCTATTTCCTCCTCGTAATATTGTTTACGTACTTCTATACGGGCATCGTCTTTAATTCAAATGAGATTGCCGAAAACCTGCAAAAGCAAGGTGGCTTCATCGAGGGAGTGCGTCCGGGGATTCAGACCGAAAAATATCTGGGACGGACGGTCAATCGCTTAATTCTGTTTGGTTCTATTGCTCTCGGCTTTATCTCCGTGATGCCATTCATCATTGAGTATGTCTTTGTCAAACTAGGGCTCAACGCTGCCAATTTGGCGATTGGAGGCACGGGTCTTCTCATCGTCGTGACAGTGGGGCTCGAAACTCTGCGACAGGTCAACTCACGCGCCCTCATGGTGACGTACGACGATTACAAATAATATTTCGAAAGTAGCTGCAAAGGAAAGGCCCCTACCGCGAGTGCAGTAAGGGCCAATCCATTGTAGGTGTCGGGAGCACGCTTCATGCGTGAAGCGGCTCCCAGACGTAGTCAGCACACTCGCAGCCACGGTGGTGGCCGCGAGCGGCGCAGGGCCGCTCGGTGACAAGCGCCTCGGGCAGCCGTCGCCGACGGTCTGCCCGATGGCGCACACGACGTCGAGGGTTGGGCGTGCCGGAGTGATCCGACACGTCGAGCGGCTCTGGGTGCAGCCGCTCGAGAAGCGAAGTACCGTGCTCCCGTTGGTGGGGATACAGGAGGTCGTTCACGACCTCCTGAGCCCTCACCGCCGCCGCTGCCTTAGCAGCGGCGAGCTGGGCAGTCGCTTTGCGCTTTGCGCGCAGGCGACCCATGCCAGGCCATCTCTTTCCCATCAGGTATCCTTTCAGGGGGTTGGGGTTGTCAAACTACAATGGACTCGTGTACTATTTTACACTATATTTATATAAAAGTCAAGTATCCTCACTCTTTTGACTTGACTCACGAACGATATTCGCTACAATAAAACTATCAATTTAGTTGCGGTAGACTAACTATACCGCGATTCTCTGTTAAATCTGTTTACTTTTGTCATATGATACCGTATAATAAAATGCTGTATATCTATGGCGAGTACCAAAGAAGTTATTAAACTGCGAGGCAAGGTGGTGGAAGCACTGCCTAATACTCAGTTTAGGGTGGAATTGGAAAACGGCCTAAGTATCATCGCTCATATTAGCGGCAAGATGCGCAAGCATTATATCCGTCTGGTACCGGGCGATATCGTGGAAGTCGAGCTAACCCCTTATGATCTCACAAAGGGCAGAATCGTTTTCCGCGCACGTGATTAAATAATAACCGAGAAGTTGAGACGATATCACTTGATTTCTCTCTAATACAGGTTTTTCCTGGAGGAGATTTGTACGCTCATGAAAGTTCGTGCGAGTGTCAAAAAAATCAGCCCTGATGATCAGCTGGTTCGGCGCAAAGGTCGTCTCCGTGTCATCAACAAGAAAAAACCTAAGAATAAGCAAAGGCAGGGTTAAGCATGGCTCGAATTGCTGGGGTAGTTATACCCGCAGAGAAGCAAGTACATGTGGCATTGACGTATATCTACGGCATTGGCCCCAAGTACTCTCGAGACATCCTTGCGGCGGCTAAGATTGAGCCGACCACTCGGGTGAAAGATCTCACCGAGGCTGAAGAACGACGTATTCGGGATATTATCGGCAACGATTATACCACCGAGGGTGACCTCCAGCGCCAGGTGACAAACAATATCAAGCGTCTCAAAGACATCAATGCGTATCGAGGCCTCAGGCACAAAGCTGGCCTCCCTACACGTGGTCAACGTACTCGTACGAACGCACGAACTCGTAAGGGTAGAGCAGTAGCAGTTGGTGGCGCACAACCTAAAGCAGCAAGTAAGACCTAATCAGGAAGGAGCAAAGATATGGCAGAGACAGCAGTCACTGGCAAGACCGCCAGCAGCAAAAAAAAGCAACGCCGATCAGTTCCGACCGGTCAGTTGCATATTCAAGCAACCTTTAACAATACAATTGTGACGTTTGCTGACAACAAGGGAAATGTTTTGGCAACCAGCAGCGCAGGAGCATGTGGGTTCCGTGGGAGCAAAAAAGGCACCGCCTACGCCAGCCAAGTTGCTGCCGAAAAAGCTGCTGAGGCAGCTAAGAGTGGCTATGGCCTTTCCTCAGTCGATGTTTTCGTCAAAGGTGTCGGGCTCGGTCGCGATGCAGCGATTCGTACCCTTGGCAACTACGACATTTCAGTCAATAGCATCAAAGATGTGACGGGTGTACCGCATGGCGGTGTTCGTCCACGAAAGGCAAGGAGGGCATAATATGGCACGTGATCGAAGTCCTATTGTCAAGCAGAGCCGCCGAGAAGGCGTCGCACTGCATCCAAAAGCACACAAGATTATGGCACGCAAAAGTGGCATTCCCGGTCAGCACGCCGGAGGCCGTCAGGGCAAACAAAGCATGTACGCAACCCAACTTCGCGAGAAGCAGAAAGTTCGTCGTATGTATGGACTCCTGGAGAAGCAATTTGCAAAACTCATGAGTGAAGCCTCAAAGCGACCAGGTCTCAGCGGCGAAAACCTACTTCAGTTCCTCGAACTACGTCTTGATAACGCGGTTTACCGTGCGGGATTTGCAACTAGTCGCCGCGCCGCAAGACAACTTGTGAGCCACGGCCACTTTCTCCTCAATGATCGACGCGTCGATATTCCATCGATCCGTCTCAAAGCAGGCGATGTGCTCACTGTGCGTCCCAAAAGTACCAAGTCTGGGTATTTCTCTCAGATCAATGATGTTTATGGTAACACCGCCCAAGTGCCGCTCAGCTGGCTCAAAGGCGATGTAAAGAAACTCACCATCCAGGTCACTGGATTGCCAAAGCGCGAAGAAGCAGAGGCCGATATCAACGAACAGCTCATCGTCGAGTACTACTCACGCTAAAAAGGGTAAGGAGAACTATCTATGTCAAAAGTTATTCACAATCCAGCACTCGCTCGTGTTACGCCATCTGGCGACAATACTTCTAGTTTTGTTATCGAGCCGCTGCATGCTGGTTACGGCGATACGCTAGGCAATAGCATTCGCCGCGTCTTGCTTTCGAGTATCCGCGGTGCAGCAATCGTTGCATTTCGTATCGAAGGCGTCACCCATGAATTTGCGACGATTCCTGGGGTCAAAGAAGATGTCGTCGATATCATGCTCAACCTCAAAGGCGTCAAGCTGAAAGTTGAGACAGATGATCCTGTCGAACTTCGCCTTGAGAAAAAAGGCTCAGGCCCAGTTGTAGCTGGTGACATCAAGACGTCTGCAGATGTTGAGGTCATCAATCCCGATCATGTTATCTGCACCATTGACGATCCTAAGAAATCGATTGTCATCGATCTTGTCGTCGAAGCAGGCCGTGGCTACTACGACATGGAAGCATCGAGCAAAAATCGCCTCCACAGCGATATGATTGCGATTGATGCCATGTTTAGCCCGGTAACACGCGTTCGATTTAAGGTTGAGGCGACTCGTGTTGGACAAGAGACAAACCTTAATCGACTCGAAATTACAATTGAGACTGATGGAAGCATTAGCCCTCAAGCTGCCTTCGAGGAAGCAAATGCGATTCTGGTTAACCAATACACCGCACTTGCCGGTAGCACCACTGTTGAGTCAGCACCAGCACTTGGTACCCAAAAGGAAGATGACGAGGGTGAGCTCAATACGCCAATCGAGGAATTGGGCCTCAGCGCTCGCACTGCCAATGCACTTATCAACAACGAGATTCGTACTGTGCATGACCTAGTCACTCTCAGTGAACAAGATTTGCGTGATCTCAAGGGCTTTGGTAGCAAAGCCCTCGATGAAGTCAAAGATAAATTGGCAGAATTGGAGCTCTAAATGCATCGACACGGATACAAAGGACGCAAGTTGGCCAGAGAAACTGACCAGCGTCGTGCGCTTATCCGCGGCCTCGCCACAAGTTTGGTGATGGAGGAAAAGATCGAAACGACCCTCCCCAAGGCCAAGGAACTCGTACGCTATATCGAAAAACTCATCACCAAAGCAAAGCGTGGTGATCTGGCGAATCGACGTCAAGTTATTGCTGGTCTCAGCACACAAGCTGCTGCTAGCAAATTGGTAGACCAAATTGCACCACAGTTAAGCGGTCGCACAAGTGGTCACGTCCGCGTCTCCCGCACGCGCATTCGCGTCGGCGACGGCACACAAATGGCCTCAATCGAGTTTGTTGACACGCTCAAAGCCATGCCAAAACCTGAAAAGGAGGCAAAATAAATGAAAACCTTTATCCAAAAACCTGCCGATGTCACGAGGCGCTGGATTCTGATCGATGCAACGTCTGCACCATTGGGACGTGTTGCAACAGAAGTGGCAAAGTACCTCATTGGCAAGTACAAACCCACCTATACGCCCCACGTTGACGGTGGCGACTACGTAATCGTCATCAACGCCAAAGACACTGTTGTCACTGGCGAAAAAGAGACTGATAAGATTTACTATCGTCACAGTGGTTTCCCCGGTGGTATCAAAGATGCACAGCTCAAGGAAGTTCGTGAAAAGTTTCCCGAGAGGATTATCGAGAATGCCGTCCGTGGCATGCTCCCCAAGAATAAGCTCTCTCCTGAACGTATGGCGCGACTGCGTGTGTTTAGTGGAAGCGAGCACACCCATGAGGCGCAAAAACCAGAGAAAGTTGAGGTACGATAATGGCTGAAACCAAGAAATATGACTATGGCCTCGGTCGCCGTAAAAGCGCAACAGCGCGCGCACGGCTTGTAAAGGGCAAAGGAGCTATCGTTATCAACGATAAACCAGCTCTTGAGTACCTGAGCGGCAACAAAGCAATGATGGCAGAAGTAACCGATCCACTCGCGGTCGCCGGTAAACAACAGGACTTCGACGTGACCATCAAAGTAAGCGGCGGCGGCCTCAGCGGCCAAGTTGACGCGATCAAAGTTGCCATCGCAAAAGCGATCACTGTCGGTGCACCCGATCTCCGTAGTGTTCTCAAAAAAGCCGGCTTCATGAAGCGCGATCCTCGCGAAAAGGAACGCAAGAAATACGGCCTTCGCAGTGCCCGCAAACGCGAGCAATACTCAAAACGCTAATAGTCTCTTGTTTTATCAAAAAAGAACCACCTCTGAGGGTGGTTCTTTGGTGGCTATTGACACAAGCTTAATGAAGTAGTATAATGAAAGTATGAGTCATATTACTAACAGCTCATATTGGTATATCGACACTTCACGTGGCGATCTCTAGTTAATTATTTCAAAAAAATTGTAGGTCGCCACTGGCGACTTTTTTAATCGGTATGAAAGGAATAAACTATCATGGAATACGTACAAAAAAACTCGAATCAATTATCAGATAAAGAACATGTTGCTATTGCACACTTGGCGGGTCGGGGCTTTGGTCAAGGTGATACTCCCGCGATGCTTAAAGACACTATTAGTCATATCTATTCGTCTGATTTTATCGCCACACTATATGACTCAAACCAGCTCATCGCATTTTCGATGGCCCGGAGACATCTTTGGCGGTAAAGCGATTGAGCTTGCGGGGCGAGTTGTTCACCCAGAGTATCAAGGACTCGGGATTGCAACTGACTTACTAACACGACTCGTTGCAAATGAAAAACCACTCTATCTGACAACCTACACGCGAAACCCCGCGATACTGCGTATGATGCGTCATGTGACCTCATCACTTGCGCCGCTCGATGATGATCATGAATTGATGGCACTTGCCGCGGCTCAACCCCACGCATCGCTACGAGGCAATGTAACATATCATATGAACCGATATAGCGAAGCAGGGTTGTTTCAAGGCAATGATCCTGCAGATAGACCCGCGACAAAAGGTGGAGTACCATTAAAAGAACAATTCCCAGCACTCCAGAGCGTGCGTCATGCGCTCGTAGTGGCTGCTCGGGTCAAAGAGGAGTATGAGAGATGAAGTTACTGATAATTGCAGCCACACACGGTAACGAGTTACTTGGTATCAAACTATATCAATTCTTGCTTGCGCAACATTCAGCGCTCCTTGAATCAATCGACTTTGTGATCGGTAACCCGCGCGCCTATGCCGCACACAAGCGCTATATTCAGTCCGACCTCAACCGAAGCTATCAAAGTAACGGCGCGCGCTACGAGGAGCAGCGCGCGAGAGAGATACTACGCTATATCGATACCACTAAGCCTGATATCATTCTCGATATGCATACAACGACATGCAAGCAGCCGAACTGTCTTATTGTCGGTAATCTTGAGGACACTGCGCTTCGACGCTTCCTCAGAGCCAGCCACATCAAGACGGTCCTCGAAGTAAAGTCCCTTAACGATATTGCCTCCGCAGTAACCAATGTCGTCGGCTACGAGGTGCCAAACGATCATATTACGCTCGAACTCCTAAACCATATCACTAATGATTTGCGTCGTTTTGTCCGAGGCACTCGAGGTGCTGTCACAAAGGATGTCTACCATATGGTCGACAAGATCTACAAAAAGGACGTCACGACTAGAGAAGCCGATGGGTTCGTTAACTTCAAGATGAACAAAAAGCTCGGATTTGTCCCCATCATGACTGGCGAGAATTCTTATAAAAAACAGACCAACTATCTGGGTTTTAAGGCCTCTGCGCCAGAGAAAATAACAATCGATAAGTGATACAATAGGAGTAACATATGACAAAGCAAGTTATTCTCACTGGTATTCGTGCCAACAACGACCTCCACATCGGCAACTATTTCGGAGCGATGCTCCCGATCATCGATATGGCAAAGACTCGTTCAGACGAGTTTGATATCAATCTTTTTATCCCCGATCTTCATAGTTTCACAACCCCAATAGACCACTCGACTCTCAATGAAAGCATCATGAATAACGCCCGTGTGTTTGTCGCAGCCGGACTACCACTCGATAATGATGCGATCCACCTGTATCGTCAGAGCTATGTGCCAGCTCACAGTGAGTTGACATGGATAGCAGACTGCTTCACTGGCATGGGTGAGATGGGTCGCATGATCCAATACAAAGAAAAATCATACAAGTCAGGTGAAGATCAGGTAAGTGTAGGATTATTTAATTATCCAGTACTTATGGCGTGCGATATTTTGCTTTACAATGCCGCCTATGTGCCCGTTGGTGATGACCAAACCCAACATCTTGAGTTTACCCGTGATATCGCCGAGCGTATGAACAATCGCTTTGGTGAAGTATTTACGGTACCCGAGCCTGTTGTTCGACAGCACGCGTTCTTTGGTAAAGATCAGGGGTTGCGTATTAAAGACCTGCTCGATCCGAGCAAAAAAATGAGCAAAAGCGACGAAACAGGCAAGGGCGTGATCTTTCTCAGTGATGATCCTGAGGTTGCGCGTAAAAAAATCATGGGCGCCACCACTGATGATAAGGCCAATATTCAGTACGACAAAGTCAACCAACCAGGGATTGCAAACTTGATCGACATCCTGGCCCTTCTCCGTAATACATCACCCCTAGAAGTAGAAGCCGAGTTCAAGGGGAGCCAGCGATACGGGGACTTCAAGCAAGTTGTGGCAGATGAAATGGCAGAATTCCTCCGCAGTTTTCAGGAACGCTTACAGAGCGTTGACGACCAGCTGATCCTCCACAAGCTAGAAACCAGCGAGGCAGCTATGAATGACGTTGCAAATAGCACGCTACTCCGTGTTCAGCGAGCCATAGGCTTGAGAGCATAATGAAGGTAACTTCATCAGACCTCTTAGCAATTTTGCGTCGGTTTAATATTGCAGGTGAGACGAACGTACCACGAGAAATCGATCAACTTCGGTCAAACCATCCTCGTCCGATAAACCAGCTTGTTTCGTTTCGTTTCGCAAAAACTCGCTACTATGTGTTGTTTGATGACACGGCCGAGGATAACGAGCAATACGTCGTAGATCAGATCAAAATCGTGGATAGCAACATTCAGGGTCAGCTACTTGAAAATGCCGTGAGCGAGCTGACAACGTTTGGGTTGCCATTTAAGGGCAAAGACGTCTATTTGTTTCGTCAAGAAAGCGATAAGAAACGTCTCGACATCATCCTCGCTGAACGCTTCCCAGACACGAGTCGAAGTACCTGGCAGAAACATATCAAGGCCGGTGCAGTCACTGTCAACTCAATACCAGCAAAAAATGTGCGTCAAGAGGTGAGTGAAGCAGATTACATCGCCGTGTCTCTTCCTGAAGCGAGCGACTTCAGTGCTCGAGAACTTCCTATCATGTATATCGACGATGGTATCATTGTCGTCAACAAGCCTTCAGGCGTGCTCACCCACGCCAAGGGTGCACTGTCTGACGAGTTTACTGTTGCTGACTTTTTCCGTCGATATAGCTCAGTTGGACTCGAGACAAATCGACCCGGTATCGTCCATCGGCTCGACAGAGACACAAGTGGCATTATTGTTGGCGCAAGGACACTAGAGTCGTTTCAGCGTCTCAAGCGTCAGTTTTCTGACAGAAAAGCAAACAAGCACTACTTGGCTATTGTGGACGGAGTACCGAAGCATCCCAAGGCTACTATTGATCTTCCGATCGGCCGTAATCCTTCGAGCCCCAGCACCTTTCGGGTTGATCCCAATGGCAAACCTGCACGTACTGACTATGAGGTTATCGCAACGAAAGCAGGAAAGTCTCTAGTACTACTCCATCCGAGCACGGGACGTACCCACCAGTTGCGCGTCCATATGGCTCATCTAGGAACACCCATCCATGGCGATAGGATATATGGCAAATCAAACACCCGCCTCTTTTTGCACGCGTATCAGCTAGAGATTACGCCAAGGGCGAGTACCCGGCAAACATTCACCGCACCAATTCCTGACGAGTTTATACAACTATTTCCAGAGATACCTCATGAGCTCTCATCACGTCTATAATAGCGCGACAGTGGCGGCAATTCGCCGCCTAAAGCAAACCACTCCTCATGGGCTCCTCCTGGTGGGCCCAACAGGAGTAGGCCTTATGACGGCCGCCCGAGGCATCGCCGGTACAGCTATTGCGGGTGTCATCTCACCGACCACAGTCGACGGTCAACCTGACAACGAAAAAGGTGTCATTCGCGTCGAACAAATTCGCGAGCTCTATCGTCAAACACGCACCATCGCGCCCCATGACCAGGTATATATACTTGATCAAGCTGATACAATGAACCATTCTGCGCAAAATGCCTTCCTAAAACTACTTGAGGAACCAAACGAGCACATCAAGTTCATCTTGCTCGCACACAAGCCTCAGCTGTTACTTGCCACAGTTTTGTCACGCGTCCAACAGGTAACAGTACTACCCATTGACCGCACTCAGTCGCGTCAGCTGTTGAATTCTCTCGGTATAACAGACGAGTCGACAATACAGAAAATGCTTTTTTTGGCCGAGGGTCTTCCAGGTGAACTCACCAGGCTTGTCGAGGATACGGCGTACTTTTCTGTTCAAGCAAAAAATATAGGTGATGCCCGTATACTATTACAGGGGTCTGCGTACGAAAAAGTAGTGTTGATCCATAATTATGCGACCGATAGAACTGCAGCCCTCACTCTGCTCCAAAGCGCACTTATCATCATGAAACGATCGTTGTCATCGGCACCTACAAAAGAACTGATCGAGCGCTGCGAGCAGTATGCTGCCGCGCATAGTGCCATCTCCGCCAACGGGAACGTCCGTATCCACCTCCTCTCACTCGTGGTATAATACATGTAAGATATGCTAGGGCTACTTCTTATACTTATCCTCGGAATCTGGACTGTGTCTCGCCAGCAAACTGTTATAGAGGCAGCAGCGGACATCCCTCAAAAGTTGTCTATTAAACTTGAACGGCTGTGGGACATCGCGCAGGAATCACTAAAGGAGCGAAAATATCTTAGAGCCGAAAAAGCGTTGTTGACTATTTTACGTGTCGACGAACGAAATGCCACCGCCTACAACCGTCTCGGCATCCTCTACGCCAAACAGCAAGCGTATTCCGATGCGATCGAATGTTTTGAGATCGCACAAAGTCTCGAGCCAAGTGCAAGCAGCCTGCATAATGTTGGCTTGATATACTACGAAACAGCACACTACGACAAGGCGGCACTTGCCTTTGAGCAAGCGCTGGCTATGGAGGATAGTCTAGCCTCACGTTATATCGCCTACGCGAAAGTACAGGAGAAGCTGGGGAATGATAAAAAAATGATCGAGTCGCTTGAACGCGCAGCGGATATTGAACCCAGTATTCAGTCATACCATATCCTTGCAGATGCCTACGATCGCTTAGGTGAAACCGAAAAGTCAGTTGAACTACGTGATAAAATCCAAAAAGCCATTGCAAGCAAAAACCCACCTGCAAAATCAGTACAGCAAGTACGAAAAGTGGTGATGTGATCATAACTGACAATGGTTTTGTTGATTTACACTACTAACCTCTGGTAAAATGGTGTATGTGCCGCTTTAGCTCAGTTGGTTAGAGCAACTGTTTTGTAAACAGTAGGTCCTCGGTTCAAGTCCGAGAAGCGGCTCCATGATGTGCACATAACCTATGCGTTGCGTGTGCATTTAGGAAAAGAGCAGCCCGAGACGCGAATTTATTTCGCGCCCGGCGCGATGAGAAAAACCTCCGGTTTGTCTCATGAGCGACAGCGGCATGCCGGAGTCGTCTAGCGGCAATGACAAGAGACTGTAAATCTCTCGGCGCAAGCCTTCGTAGGTTCGAGTCCTACCTCCGGTACCAAAATAGTAGCCTTATCCCTCATGGATAGGGCTACTATTTTAGCCGCGAAGTAAAACTCAAACCATTGGTACGGCGAAGAGAGGCACCGAGTGCTATACTAGCATTATGACCGTGCCTCATATTTCCCGTCCTGAACTACTTGTAGCATTTGGCGCCCTTGTTGCGGCTCTTGGGTTGCAGTCCTCAATCTGGATTATGAATGGTAATACTGCTTACAGTCCTCATACACTCATCATGCTAACTGAGTTGACGTTCATCGCCCTGATGTCACTCACTATCTTCCGCCCATCTCTCCTAACCACGGCTCCCTACCGAATAGTATCGTTTATACTTCTCGGGCTGATTTCAGTTGAAAATGTCAGTTCTATCGCCACAATATTGCATCTACTCGTGACTAACTCTGGGTTAGTCGGCTATCGTTTGCTCGGTACGGCAATCGCGATATTTTTGACAAATATTATTGTCTTTGCGTTATGGTATTGGGAGATAGATAGCCCCGGGTTCTCAGGTAAACGATGGTCGCGGTACGACAAAGATTTTTTGTTCCCGCAGCAGATACACTCACACATATTTCAAGCATGGCGCCCCCAGTTTATAGATTATCTTTACATATCTGTAACCAATGCCATCAACTTTGCTTCTGCCGATACGGTACCAATGACCCGACAAGCCAAACTGCTTATGAGTGCACAAGCTCTCATCTCGGTTACGACACTGGCGCTTATCATTGCTCGATCAGTTAGTATTATCGGTCAATAGCTCCCCACGGTGTACCGCGCATTCGAAACAAGTGTCTTGGAAACGCAAGATTATGCAAACTAGAGTCGAGCAATACTGGAACTTTCTCTCTATAAGTGGTACACTTTTTTAGGACAAATAATATGCCGCGATAGCTCAGTTGGTAGAGCACGTCCATGGTAAGGACGGGGTCCTGGGTTCAAATCCCAGTCGTGGCTCCAGATTGAATTTCCCACATATTAAGAAACGGGTTAGCGCGTATGAAGCCAAAATTAAAACAAGAAGACTACTTCTTTCCGTTTGAGTGGAACGAAAAGGCCATCTGGAAGATAGATGCTCCTGTCACAGACATTGAACTATCGCAAATTGAATGGCTGTTGGACGTTGATTGGTTTGGCACTGATGAGCATCCGCTAACGCCAAACGAAGTCATGGCTAATCCCGAGCTCGACCCCGACCATTTCAAAAGAATAGAAACTGCTGATCTGTCATACCCAATCGACCTGGGGCTAAACCCACGCGTCAATAAGCTAGTACCATTTGATGGACTTCACAGGATGTGCAAAGCAAAACTACTCGGCATGGAGAAAATTCACTGCAGAATGATACCAATTGAAAAAGCAATGCGGAGTGACAACACAAACGGTTGCTCACGATTGTCGGCAGACTAAAGTAGTTGCTGCTTAAACCATCGCATATGATATTATCGTGGTATAGGTATTTGGAGTTGCAAATGTATGCAGGAATAAGGCGGATCAATGGCGAACTATAGTTTTGATATCGAATCCACGTACGATAAAGCCGAGATGAACAATGTCGAGCAACTTGTCATGAGAGAGATTTCTAGTCGATATGATTTTAAGGGTACACCAGCTGCCGTGGAGTGGCTGACTGACAAAAAGGGCTTCAAGGTCATAGGAAGCAACGAGTGGCAGCTCGAGACGATCATTGATATGATCGGTAAACAGCTTGCCAAGCGCGTAATGACCAGCAAAGTCCTCGACCTCAGCGGCAAGGTAACTGAAGCAAACTTACGAGCTTGGAAAGATGTACTGTTTCGCGATGGGCTGAGCCAAGATGATGCCAAAAAGATCACAAAATTGCTCAAAGACTCTCACCCAAAAGTTAGGACGCAGATACAGGGGCCGGCGGTACGCTGTACGAGTGCAAGCAAAGATGAATTGCAAGCTGTCATGTCAACACTCCGCGCAGCCGACTTTGATTTTCCCTTAGTATTTACAAATTACCGGTGAACAGGGCTACTATGCAACTCCAAATTGGCGTCAAAGTTATTATAACCGACGAATCTGGCAATACGCTGGTTCTTCAACGCGCAAAAAGCGATCAGCATGATATTGCCGAGACATGGGATATTCCTGGGGGCCGGATCAACGTGGACGAATCGCTCGAGACAGCGCTCAAAAGAGAGTTACACGAGAAATTGGAGTAGTACCAGACGAAATACCATTGCTAATCGCCGCGCAGGATATTTTCGTTACCAAGAGAGATATCCATGTTGTTCGTCTCACGTATCGGCTTACCACCGCACGGTTCGTTCTAACTCTGAGTGAAGAACATTCTGCATTTCAGTGGGTGAGCCCCCGCGATCTCACAAAACTAAACCTCGACAATATCACGCGTCAGGCAGTTTTTTCTGCTAGCGACATACCTCTCTAGTTGCTTTTTTCTCTGTTGAGTGCTAAAATTGGTAGTTGAATTGTAATAGCAGTTTCTATAAGAGGATTTTATGGCAAAGAAAACGAATACCAAGCGAAAGATCATTGCTCTCGTCAGCGACCTGACGGGTCATCGCACGTATGTGACACGCAAAAATACCCAAAATACTCCCGATAAACTAACGCTCAAGAAATACGACCCAAAGGCCCGCAAGCACGCCACCTACGTCGAGACAAAGAAATCTCTGGGTCGAAACGAAGTCAAGCCGCGTAAGGGCTAGGAGATTCATCGAGACGCGGCGCAAGTGCCGTGTCGAGCGTGTCCGCAAGCCATAATGCGTTTGATATAAGTTTTTCCAGCACTTCTTCTGAGGGGTGCTGGCTTTCGATATAGAGGTAGAGGCAGTTATCTTCGATTTCTATACTCGCACTTCGAAAGTGCGATGCGATAACGCCCGCAACACCCGGCACGATAATTTGTTCGATTTCCAGCGCATGTGAAGCCATGCCGTAGACCGTATAATTTGACGTAAAATCATGCGGGTAAGTTCCGAACGTACCGATTTGCAGGGGAATCAGCTGCTCAAATGATGCTTCGAATGCTGACCGACGAGACCCATGTCCGATATAAAAGTGAGGAAGCTCATAACGGGTATGGAGGTCAACTGTAGCGATGAGCCAATGGCAGCGCTCATACGTCTGTGAGTGTTTGGCGCGAATAGTATCGTTGCGAGCCACCAAGACAACATCGTAGCCACGAATTGACCCTACACAGTAGTGATTGTCGGCATGAGTAGAAGAAACAGTGTGCCCTCGCACCAGTCGATGATCATCATCACGTTGATCTACATAACCAAAATAGACAAGTCCAACTTTCTCGGCAAACCGCCGTAGCGTAGATCGGGTAATACGTGAACGAACGACATGTCTCGGCGTCATGTGACGTAGTAGTTGCTTGGTTCGGAGCGAAAGTCGTTTGCTGAGCTTCATACGACCGCCTCGGGAATGGTATCGAGGAGAGTCGACAGATACTCAGCCTGACTCCATGTTAGGGGGGCAATCGATACTTCTCTGTGTGTGAGAGGGTCGAGTTGTTCCGTCATCACGCCTGTTGCCCACGCCGAATCGCGTACCCAGTTGAGTACATTCATCGCTTCGTCGGGTAAACTTGTCTCGAGGTAATATTGGGCCATCCACAATGAGGTAACGAACCAAAGATTTCCTGGTGTCTCCGCATGGGCACGACGATAGTTATCGTTTTGATATCGAGGAACACCTGGGTGGGCTTGATCAAGACCAAAGACGCGCTGGATTGTTTTGGCCGATTGACTTACTTCATCGCTATCAACGGCGAATAGCCCAAACATAAATGACCCAAAAAAGCTCGATAGATCAATTGTCTCATTGTATACAACCTCATCGGCTTCGTTGACTATAAGACCCTTTCGAAACACTCCAACGTCAGCATTGTACAAATGCTTCACCGCAGCCAAGCGGATATCATCAGCCGCCGCCCTCCAGGCGACAACACTATCCGCATCATCACGCTTCTCAGCCAAATCGGCGGCTGCCTGAAGTGCCGCATAAACCACGGCCGTCGTATATGTCGAAGTGATAAATGTTTCCTCCCACAGATCATAGGTCGGCTTTGGAAGCCCAGTCCGAGTATCGATATATGATGCCAAAAAATTTGCCATTGGCAAAATCATTGGTTCATAAAACTCTTTGAGCAGATTCTCATCTTCATGAAGGTGATAATATTGGCTAAATACAAACAGCGTCAGCGCAGTCTCATCCTCCTGAATTGGGGGCGCAACCACGCCATGTTCATGGACATAGGGATGCCAACTACTCCCCAGTGCACCGTCGGCACGATACTTATGCATCAGATAGCCACCAGAGCTCAGCCCACGGCGGCAAAACTCAAAGAAACGGTAAGCCTCGTCTTTATAACCCATTCGGATTAGTGGCCAGAGTGCGTAGGCCCCATCGCGCGGCCAACAATACCCATAGGCATCTCGCCAATAGTTGAGCATGGCCGTGTCGGTACTGGCGATAACTGCTCCGCGTTTATCGATATGAGACTTAACGAGCATCACTGATTTAATGAACATGTCGCGATGCGCAGCATCAATTTTTTCGGCGGTAGCCTTGGCTGGTTTGAGCCATTCATGCCACCATTTGTTGGTGCGATCAAGCCGTGCGTTGATGCCTTGTTTTGCCACTTGACGATGGATATAAAGGGCTTCTCTCGTAGACGAACCGCATGCGATCCAATAGTGCACACGTAGCGAACTATGTGGTTGCAGGTCAAGCTTAAATCGTATCGTTGAGTCAACTCGACCGTGCTCAACTGGGCACATGCTAAGTTCACCGTCGTCAGCATCACGAAACGTACCTTCTCTGCCTTCGATATCAAATAGCCCGATACTGTACTGATCAAAGACGGCATGATTGTCGTCCTGGGCCGAAACAATAAATGCACGGCGTCCGCGATAATGCAATATCGCATCGGCATCCGGCAAATATTGAGCGGTGTCAGTATTGCTGCGTGAGTCACCTATCACAAACGCTTGATGAAAAAACAGTCGAAGATCACGTACAGTTTCACGCATATTGATAATGTGTACGTTTCGCATAAATACACTCATCTCAGCATCAACGGTATCATCAAACTCAAGTATGATACCTAACGTGTGGTTTCGCGCCACGATGTGTCCTATAAGTGCCTGGTGAGGATAGCTATAGTCAAACTCCCACGTATCGTCATCGAGCCATGAGATCGTGCCATCCGCCCATATGCCGACATGGTGGCGAAGCGAGCGTCCTGCAGCATGGTTTTCTAACCCAACATACGGGTAATAGAAGTCATGGACAAGCGCGTACTTATTGATACCAACATGGAGTTCACCATTACTCAGTACAATTGGTCTCGCCATCCGTCTCTTCCACCTTTAGCTCTTCTGCGGTCTGACTCAGCCGTGCCTGCACATCATGAAGGGCATTCATATAATACATGAAGGCATCATAGGGTGATTCATACGGACTGAAGTAGGCGTGCACATCGCCATCTTTGAAATATTTTGTACACATATAATACGGGTTGTCACTCGTCTGCAATTTACGCCAATCGCCGATGAGTTCGAGGTTGTCGCTAGCAAGCACCTTTGGACCAAGTTCATAGACAAATTTCATCGCTTCTTGCTGCATTTGATTGCCAAGCCACGCCGTCAGATCACGCTCTGTATCTGCCCATGTTATGGTTTCGGGGCAATCGACAACATCCACTGCCTCAAACGCCTCAGCAGCTTCGCTTACTGTCATAAATGTATGATCGTGTTTTGCTAACCATTGTTTTGGCAACTCCTCCATAAACTCAAAAATGCCACTATCCGCCCACTGATGCTCACCAAATGTCTCATAATCCATAAATAGATTGATGAGCGGCTCTCGCCACGACACGTTTACCCAGTCCATATACTTATCGACTGTCAGCGGAAACTCATTCCACTCGCGGTTACTAAATCGAAAGGCGATATCATCACTTAGCTTGTAATTCTTTGTCAGCAGTCTAATAGTCTGGGTGCCGGTCGGGCGATAAACAAAGTTTGGACTACGCCAACCCAACACCGGATCCCATCCTTCGCTCAAAATTACTTTGTATCCAGCATTGTCTGCCCATGCTGCAAGATCATTATTGTAGGCAAGCTCTGTATTTCGGAACGCAGTTGGTGTCACTCCAAACACTTCCTCAATTTTCTGTCGATGCATGTCAACTTGACGCTGAAACTCATCACGGTCGTAGAAAAAAGCCAGACTATGATAATAGGTTTCGGCAACAATTTCGACACGGCCTGTTGCAACCAGACGCTGGAAACTTTCCAAAACCTCAGGAGCATACCGTTCAAACTGTTCGATGATAGTACCGGTAATAGAGATAGATAAACGAAACTCCGGATATGTTTCGATCATCCGCATAAGGTATTCGTTCGTCGGGATATACGATTTCTCAGCAACTTTCAGCAAGATATCGCGGTTGCTGGTTCGCGACCCGTCGGGAGCATCAAAATAATTATGATCAGTACCTGCGTCAAAGATACTATAGGGACGAATACGAAACGGTTGATGTACGTGCATGTAGAGCACAATCGCTCGTTGACTCATGATGGTTGTCCTTTCCTGAGGTTGATGACATGGTGATACTGTCTCTTAATTGTGCTTGAAACAGGGGCCCATGTATGACGCGTGATCTCCTCCTGCGCATTTTTGAGCAGGGTATCATGGAGCGATTGGTGGGTGAGAACAGCTATTATCTGATCGGCCATGCGGTGAGTATCCCAATAATCAGCCTTGAGCACATTGACAAGCGCTTCGCTGATACCAGACTGTCGCGACACAAGCGCGGGAGTACCGTAGGAGATTGCTTCATAGGGGACCATACCGAGAGGCTCAGAGACAGAAGGCATGACATACAAGTCTGAGACGCGAAATGCATCGCGCCATGCTTTGCCGATTCCTTCAACTCGTCCCGTGAAAATAACGTTTTTTGCGATGCCAAGATCACTGGCTATCTGTTGCAGCTCCGGTATCTGTTCGCCGCCACCAACAAAAAGAAAGAGCGTTTTGGGGTTTCGATCGATTACTTGGCGTGCCGTTTGAAGCAAAAACACCAGACCTTTTTGGACAGTCATCCGCCCTGCATTTACCACAACCTTATAGCCCTCATCGCGCATCGCCTGGATGTACTGATAGGTCTCACGTGACTCATTGATGAGCTTGGGCGATATCTCCATGACATTACGCGCGACCGTAATCTTTTCGGCAGGAATATCATACTGATCGATGAGGGTTTGCTTGGTGCGTTCGCTAACGGCAAAGACATGGTCCGCCATGTGTAACCCGATATATTCAATTTCACGTACCAGTGGGTTACCCTCTTTACCGCCAGCACGATCGTACTCGGTAGCATGAATATGCACAAAGAGGGGGAGCCCGCTCTGGCGCTTTGCCTCGATACCCGCACGAAGCGTCAACCAGTCGTGAACGTGAATAACATCAAATCGTCCAAAATCGACAGCGTGACCGATGTTTTGCGCAAAGGCGTTGACCTGCTCATACAGTGTCCGTATCTGGCTCGATCCGTCCTTTCGAATCACCTCAAACTTCGTCGAATCGTAGGTACCGCCGCTTTTCATCAAGGTTTCCGCATCTTGATCTATTGCCGCCGTCACCTTCATGTGCGTGATAGCCGAAAAATCAGCCCTAAAAGGCAGAACAAATTCGATATCAGCACCATCAGCGACCATTTGTTTGGTAAGTTGGTCACAGACGACACCCATACCTCCGACATAGTGAGGTGGAAGCTCCCACCCTAGCATCAGTATGTTCATGTTTATAGATTAGACGGCCTGCCTAACGTACCCCTCTCGTGTTGATTAGAAGTATTCATAACCAGTATACGCTGTGCGTCGTATCTTTTGCAACAGATTGTACAAAAAATATGACTTAATTTTTAAGCATTCTTGAATCTGTGGAAATCTCAGCTAGTGAGGTTGGGGCTTTTCTGTTACAATATGTGTTCGTAGAGGGGAGTGGCTCAATGGTAGAGTAGCGGTCTCCAAAACCGTTGGTTGCAGGTTCGAGTCCTGTCTCCCCTGCCAAATTTTTTGCTTGTATTTACCACACCGGACTAACGCACCGACCGACGGCTCGCAACGTAGTAGTGACTTGCACCAACCAGGCTTCCAAGTCCAAGACTGCTCCCGAACGTATCGATGATACCGGTATGAGGAAGTTCGACGGTGGGTGGAGTTACGGGGGGAGTAGGCTGAGGCTTAGGCACACAGTCATTGAGCGTTTTTGAGTAAAGCTGAGCGTCAAATTGACTTTTCTTGATAGTAACGACTGTCTTGTCGCTCAGACGACAGACCTTGAGGTCTTCACATTGCGACACGTCTTTTGTCATGTGATCACCATTAAAGTCTTTTTCATTAATCCGAACAATCGTGTGTGAACGCAAATCGCACACGTCAATCATGCGAACTGTCTCGACCGTCGCATCGTCACAATCATCCGGATTGCCGCCAGGTACAGTCGGCGTTTCAACACAAGCAATGTTCTTGATGACACCAGCCTTGTACGCGGCGATCTTTGCCGCAATGGTGAAACTGAGTGACTCGCCAACAGCGAGTGTAGGTAGCGTGTTGCGCCATGTGCCGCCCGTTATCTCACCACTACTGGCTGAAATAAAGGCAACCCCCGCCGGCGCCGTATCAGTCACAACAACATCTTTGAGCGGCACATTGCCGGTATTTTTTACTGAAATCTCATACTCATAGATACTACCAACAAGGACCGTCTGATGCTCGGCATTGTTGACCATCTTTGTGATCGAAACACCGGGCTTATCCTCGACACATTGCGGGCTGTTCTTTGGCAAATTCTCTTTGCCCGGAATAGGGCAGGGTTCTTGATCGACAACGACAGATTTGGTACACCCATCGCTCGATGTATTGCCCATACTCGTGAGAGCAATCGCTTGAAGCTTATAGGTTCCGGGATTAGGAATGGTCATTGTCACGGTGCTTGTCGACTGTCCATCGGGACCTGCTACTCCCACCACTGGCTTGCTAACTGAGTCAAATGCATAATAGTGAATCGCCTTAATGGTAGCACCCCCAGTTGCGTGTGCTTTGCCGGTCAAACGATATTGTGTACGGCTGATCTTTTCAACAGTGAGCGTGTCACAGGCGACGGTCGGTACTTCGACAGGCGTTGCGATAAGCGCATTGCCACATGAGTACATAACCGCGGCGACAAACTTGCCATTAGCATCGAACCAAATATGAACGGCGATCGCGTCAACTCCGGCAGCGTAATTTGTGCCAGTATAGCGCTCATAATAGGTGCGACCGTCGATGCCAACCGCCCAACTACCGGTATTGTACTGCCGGCCCACGCTGATGGCTTTTTTTGCGACAACTTTGCCGTTGTAGTAGACGTCGCCGGCTTTTGTAACATAGCCTTGTTTTTGAGACTTTGCGTTGATCATCGTCGCGCTGATACCATAATGGCTATACAGAGCAGGCAAATCACCGGTTTTATTTTGAGCATATTTTGTGGCTAGCTCATCAGGCGTAATAGCACCACAATAGATAATCGAATTGTTGTCACAGTCTCTCGCACTTGGGTTGAGCGCTAGGGCATTATCACCCTCAAGATGTCCGAGTACAACGAGCGACAACAACGCTACGATGCCTCCAATAATAACTGCTCTTGCTAGTTTCATACACGCCTCCTCACTATCATGTACAGATATCACTACCATTTTCTCACTTTCTTTGAGTACAGTCAACTTTATATAATAACTATATCGCTCATGCTTACACCTGAGAGAAATCTGCTATACTAAATCGTATGAGATCATTACATCTTACCGATCCTCATGCGATCATGATGGTAGGGCTTCCTGGGAGTGGAAAAAGCTTTTTTGCCAAACAGTTTGCTGAGACGTTTCATATGCCGTGTATCGATAGTCGCGCCTTTGCTTCTTTTACCAAAGACACGCCATCCTTACAGGCAATCACTGCAATCGTTGCCAACGAAATCGTCAAAACTGGTCAGAGTTTTGTGTATGAGGGATTCACCGATTCGAGGACTGTCCGCACCGAGTTTTGCAAATGGGTGCGAAAGCATGGCTACAAGCCTGTCATCGTATGGGTGCAGGTTGACAGCGAAACAGCCCAAGATCGTACTCTCAAGGCATACGATATGACGCCAGGTGACTACGACGAAATTGCTCGAAAGTTTAGCCCGCCGCATCCGTCTGAAACACCTGTTGTCATCAGTGGTAAACACACCTACGCGACGCAAGTCAAAGCCGTGCTTAGTCGATTGACAAAAGAACGTGCTTCAAGGGTCATCGCTGTTCGCGACGAACCCGTACCCGCATCTATTAGCCAGAAGCGGTAGCTACTTTTTATGGCGCTACTTCATGATAAAGAGTTTGGTGACATCACCGTGACCCGTGCGTCCCGCATGCGTAGTGTCCGTATTCACGTTGATACCTCAGGCAAGCTCTCGATCAAAGCACCCCTCATGACGCCGCTCGTCTACCTAAGAGGCGTTGTGGCATCATCACGCGGCGACTTACGCGAACTTCTAGCTAAGCAACCAAAAAAAATAACCTACCAAGATGGCACGATTATTGGAAAAACTCACACTATCGCTGTTATCAAAACAGGGATGGTTGATCACCCGAAGGTAAAAATCGAGCGCAAGAAGCTGCTCGTCTATTTACCCCCTGGTCATACACTCGAATCGAGAGCCGTTCAGCAGTTAATTCGCGACTCAGTCATAATAGTGTTGCGCAAAGAAGCAAAATCATATCTAAATAATCGCTTGTCAACCCTCGGGGAACAGCTTGGGCTCAGCTATGAGCGGATTCGCTTCTCACATGCAGGTACTCGGTGGGGAAGCTGTAGCTCGACGGGCACAATAAGCCTCAATATCGGCCTGATGAAACTAAAAGACGAGCTCATCGACTATGTCATCATCCACGAACTCTGCCATACGAGACACATGAACCACTCAAAGGCATTTTGGCAGCTTGTCGGCCAGTACGATCCGCACTACAAATTGCATCGACGACAGATTGCCCGCGAAACGCCCTCAGTATAAGCTTTTCATTTGTCTCGCTTATGGATATACTAGAGAATGATGAGCGAGGGTGGCCTGCCAAATGTCAACGCGCGTACCGAGCAACTGATCCGATTTGCTGGGTTTCTGGTGCCTGTTATTTTGATGTTTTATGGGCTGCTTCTCATGATGGGCGCCGTCAAAAACGAGCATCCGTTTAATCTCACAGCATTTGCGTATATCTCTGTTGGCTGGGCTATATTGAGTGTGTACCAGTTTCTCGTCCCAGCAAAAACACGGCTTGATACTGCCGTGCGGCTTGTGCTGTACCATGCGCTCTCAGTTGCCTATATCCTGTTTGTCTCAGGACTTGATATGCCATTTATGGCAACCTGGGTAGTACTTCTCCTTGCATCATTTACCTTTTGGGGCAGAGATGGGCTCAACCTGAGCATCCTGGCGCTTTTTGCCACCATGCTCGCCGATATTTTACTGACTATGGACCAGGCCGAGTACATAGCGCGTGATATCATGTACTTTCTCGGTACACTTCTGGTCGGCTACGTTGCAGCGACAATTATGTCGATCCAACGTGTAGACCGAGACGAATTAGCGCGTAGTCAATCCGAGGAATCTCACCAACGTGATCGTATCATGACCCTCGTCAATAACCTTGCCGATGGTATATTGAGCACCGACAATCACGGTGTTATCCAGGTATTCAACGCCGCGACACTCAATTTACTCGACACTAATACAAGTCTTAACGGCAAGCATATTGATGATGTAATCCGCTTGCTCGACAAGGACAACAAACGCTTCAAGTTTTCGAGTGCATTTCGATCTGCACGCGGAGTCATATCCAGAGATGACCTCAGTGCCACCATATCAGAGGAAACACTCCATCTATCAGTTATTTTCTCGCCTATCAGAGGAACTGATAGTGACGATGAAACCGACGGCTATATTGTTATTCTGCGCGACATAACAAAACAAAAAAGTCTCGAGGAAGAGCGAGACGAGTTTATCTCGGTAGTGAGCCATGAGCTACGTACGCCCATCACCATTGCTGAGGGTACTCTGAGCAATGTTCAGCTCATGATGACCAGGGAGGACATTCCAAAAGCCACGCTCGCAACCAATGTCACTATCGCCCACGATCAGGTACTCTTTCTCGCAAAAATGGTCAATGACCTCAGTACCCTCAGCCGTGCCGAACGTGGTGTCGCGGATGCACCTGAGTCTATCAATGTGAGCGATCTCATCCACGATCTCTACAATGAATACGCGCCTCAAGCCGAGACAAAAGGCCTCAAGTTTAATCTTGACCTTGATCCTGGCCTTGGTGAAGTGGTAGCCAGCCGTCTCTACCTCAAGGAGCTGTTGCAAAACTTTGTTACCAATGCAATCAAATACACCAAAGAGGGCAGTGTGCTTGTATCGGTCAAGGCAGCCGATACTACACTCAAGTTTTCCGTCCAGGACACTGGCATTGGCATGAGCAAATCAGACCAAAAGCATGTGTTCGAGAAGTTCTGGCGAAGTGAAGATTACCGTACTAGGGAGACGGGTGGTACCGGTCTCGGTTTGTACGTCGCGAGAAAACTAGCCAAGAAACTTGGGGTTACTATAGAGATGACCTCACGACTCAACCATGGGTCGACATTTGGGTTTAGCATGTCACGTCGCTAGGACGATGACCGTTTACTTATCTCAATGGCCTCAAGATACTGGGCTATAAGGGTCTGGGTGATACGCATATACCGTTCGATACCTGGGGCATCTTCTGTGTAGAGTGGTCGATAATGTACTCGATCACGATGATACACGTCACGGCGCCGGTCTGCTGGATCTGGTATATACGTGCCGCTCTCATCGTATAATGAACGAGTTCCATTGATCTCTCGATAGGTAACACCACCATTTGGTAACCTCTCTCTTTCATCTTCTGACCACTCCGCAGAGTAAATGTCTGGCTCCGAAGCAAAAAACTGCGGCTCATGGGGGTCGCCATGAGCAAGCGTTTCGTAAAGGTATCCGTCAGTAGGGAGCAATACGTGCAGCATACTGTCGTGTGGCCTACCGTACGCATCAAGCTGCTTCGGCTGGGTAAATCGACAGCCGAGAACCATCCCAAAATCAGAGCCAGCTTGTGATGCAGAAAAATGATATGGTACTTCTTCGCCATCCCTATTGATCACTACACTCTCCCGAGTTACATCGCACCCCGCCTGCTCATAAAGAACGCGTACGGCCTCTTCAAGCCCAAGCATTGCCAGCGCGAGACGGCGATTCGGCGTATCTTTTGTTTCTACCATTGTGCGCCACACGTTGCATTTCTCGAGCATTACTTTCTCGTCGTCGGTCAACGGACGCTGAAGGAGTTCGTCGGTCTCAAGACGTAAAAATGCACGCAACCGAGCAATCGCCTTGTCGCGCTGCTCAAAATCAATTCCATTTGCTAGTGTCTCGTGGGTTTTCTTTGTCATGCGGCTAGTGTACATCACAAAATCCAGGACATGCAACCATAAGAACCATCTGTTTATTATTGACAAAGTTCTCGAGGTGACATATACTACTCTTGACAGTCTGCCAGAAAGCAGACTTATTTAATTGGGAGAGCAGGAAATCTATCGTGGCGACACCAGCAAAATCATCAACACCCAAGATCACGCGCATTACAGCAAATGATAGTGGTTCAAAAAAATCAAAAAAACCAGTAGCGCCCAAAAGGACACGGAAGGTAGTGAGTGACGATGGCGACAAGCTAGTACGACGTACTCGCAATCCATTTTTCGCTATCTGGCGGTACCTAAAGGGTTCATGGTATGAGCTCCGTCAAGTTCGCTGGCCAGACCGGCGCACCACCTGGGCCATGACGGGCGCGCTGCTGCTCTTTACTGCGTTTTTTGTCGTCGTTATTTTGCTACTCGACGCAGGTTTTCAATATTTGTTTAACATTATTTTGAGGAAATAACATGGCACACAAGAATCGATATGATGGTACTCGTCAATGGTACGCAATCCACACCTATAGCGGCTACGAAGAAAAAGTCGCCGATGCAATCAAACAGCGTATTCAGGCTGTCGATATGGCAGACAAGATCTTTGACGCTATGGTGCCAAAGGAAAAGCAGATTCAGATCAAAAACGGCAAACGAAAAGTCGTTGAGGCCAAGATATTCCAAGGCTATGTACTCGTCGAGATGAAACTAACCGATGAGACATGGTACATTGTCCGTAATACACCTGGCGTGACTGGGTTTGTCGGTAGTGGTACTGAGCCAACGCCTGTTTCAGACGCAGAGATCTCAAAGATCAAAAAACGTATGGGTGTCGAAGACCCCAAGCATCAGATCGACTTCCAGCCGGGAGAAGTGGTCAACATCACCGATGGACCATTCAAGGGCTTTGATGGCGCGGTAAGTGAAATCGACACCGCCAAGGGTAAGCTCAAGGTCATGGTCAGCATGTTTGGCCGCGACACGCCCGTCGAGCTCGATGCACTCCAGGTCAAAAAAGTCTAACACAAGTATCAAGATATCAGTACACCGCCTGATTGTAAGGCGGTGTACTTCATATCGTTACCACTTTATTTACCCAAGCAATAGCCTCCGTGAAACTCAGTCCACGGAGGCATCTTGCAGGCTCCTCTCTTCGATTATCTGACACGAACCACACTAGACTTTAGGAGTGAGAACCGTTCTCGAGACCATTCATCCGACGATAGATGGCGCTGTGCGAGAGTAACTCTTTGTGAATCCCACTGGCAGCCATCTGCCCCTTGTCCATCACCACGATGCGATCGGCATCGCGAATAGTGCTAAGACGATGGGCGATGATGAACACCGTGCACACTCGTTGCTGTATCAGCCCGTCGATAGTGGCCTGGACTTCTGCCTGACTCATTGCATCGAGCGCCGAGGTTGCTTCGTCCAAAATCAAGATCGCTGGCTTCATCAGCAACGCGCGTGCAATCGCGAGTCGCTGGCGTTGACCACCCGAAAGTGTCAAACCATCTTCACCGATCCGACTGTCGTATCCGTGATCTGTCGCCATGATGAACTCATGCGCACCGGCAGCCTTCGCCGACTCGATGACTTCGTCCATCGTCGCATCAGGCCGAGCAATACGAATATTGTCTGCGATGGTGCGATCAAATAGCTCGATCGTCTGGCTCACGACAGCAATCAACTCATGACGATAGCGCCGATAGTCGATATCACGTAGGTCGATACCATCGACGGTAATGCTGCCGACACAGGGGTCGTACTCACGTGCGAGCAAACGCATCAGCGTCGATTTGCCACTGCCACTCTCGCCAACAAAAGCCAGCGAGGTGTGTGCAGGAACGCGCAGATCGAACTGTGAGATAGTCGATTCTCTCGAATCACCTGGATAGGCAAACCACACATTTCGGAAACTGACGGTTCCGCGTACACGGCGCGGCCAGCGTGGCTGATCAGTGTTGGTGACACTCGGCTTGAGCGCCAAAAACGCGACTAGCTCTCTGAGTGCCTCTTGTCCGCGTCCAAGCAATCGCTGGAAGTCACTCAGACGCCAGTAATTGCTATAGGCACGCTCCATCCATGTCGTTGCCAGGATCAGCGAACCGATGGCTTCACTGCTGCCTGAACGTAGAGCAACAAGGCCCAGCACAAGGTAGAGTGACGCTCGACTCACTATCAAGATATCGTCCTGACGCGAGATACAACGAGCCCAGGTCTGGTGACGAGGGTACTCATCGTGCCAAAAGTCGCGCAGCAGTACTTCGTTGCGATCACTGAAGTGTTCCTCGAGACCAAGCGTTCGAATTGTCCGCCAGTTGCGCGTCAATTCACTGCCATTGTCCTCGACTTGCTTCATGCGTGTCTGAAACTCTTCGCGGTGAGGGTGCATGGTTCGCTCTGTCCGTGTCAGGACATAGCCATAAAGCACCATCGTCACGATAGCCACGAGACCAAATTGCCAGCCAAGCACAAACATAAACGCCGTCGTCAGACTGATACGCAGCAGTACTGGGATCGTATTGAACAGCGCTTCATCAAACAGTTCTTGGAACCGTCCAATATTTTTGCCGATCAACGAATCTTTCTCACCAGTACTGTGAGCTGTGTGCCAGTCGGTACTCTGGCGGAGCAGTCGACGATTGCCATAGCCCCACCAAACGCGCCATGAGCCCCAAAACACATCATTACGATGCAGGCCCATACGATTGGCGACAAGCTGATTTACTTTATAAAGAACAGCGAAACTGAGTGCGACAAGCGCGATGTTTCGAGGGCTCTCCGGTCCCGGGCGAACCAGTTCATTCGTAAAAAACATCACTGGTACGGACTGAAGGACTTGGAGCAGCTCGCTGAGAACCTCCCAGGCAAACGTACGTCGAATCGCACGTGCTACCACGGGTAGTTCAGGAGCAACGGTCGGATCTTGACGCATTTCCGCCAAAATCGCTTTTAGGTCTGCGATAAGCATACCTCCTCCTATCTGTTTTGTTGTTTTGTTCATTGTCAGGGTGATTGCCTGCCAAATTCGGCTGCCAAAAAAACGCCAGCGCTCAAAGGGCAGGGAACCACGGGGGTTTTGGAGCTACTATCAATTTCGAAAACGTGATAGGCCTCTATAGTGATAGCAGGCGAAGTACATTTGCGAGATTGAGATTACCTCACAAATGATGACTTACTTGCCCGCTGACATAAATGTAATAATTAACATCCGACTTAAATCCTTTCCATTAACGTTATTGTCATTACACCTTGCAGTTTTGTTGAGGTGCAAGCTGACATGCGGTGAGTCAACTTTTTGGTGTGATGTTGCGTTCATCTCGCGTAGCTATATGAGTATCAGGAAAACCCACCAAGAGTCTGCCAGTGACGATTCATTCGTGCCTTTGACTTTTTATTATCGGCATACGTCAATGAACGTCTTGACTGAAAGCCAAGAAACAGGGGCGGGGGTCGCCTGATTGCTCAAATTAAACTACACGTGTTGATTTGCAAGATGTAACGCTGGATCCATGCTAGCACACTTTTGCCATTTTGTCAAGTGGCTGTGGATAAATAAGCCTATTTATGGTATCGTGGAGCAAAAGGAGTTCCACCATGACGGTTGCAGAAATGCCCCCTCCAGCCGATAAACCAGAGGAGCCGATAACTCGTAAAGAGCCGGTCAATATTACGTCGGGTCCGCTTGCGGGAATCCATGAAGCTATCGCTGGTCTTGAGGATCCGATAGACCTTCCTATCACTGATGAGGAAGTGTCTCGGTATGCGCAGTATTTGGCAGAACTTGATGAGGCGAGGGCTACCATTTGCGAAGTAGTGTGTGACCGATTTGCCTATCCGGATATGCAGCACATCGATGAACTCGAAAGACGTGCCATTGCTATGAAAAAGCAATACCACATCGCCCTTTCGAAACTAATTGCTGAAGTCGTATTGCAATCTGAGGGTACCGAAACCTTGCTCCAGGAGCTCACAACAATTCTCTACAGTAATCTCTCGGATATCAATGAGTATTTTGCGGCGCTTTCGGACAAATACGACTCGACCGAGTTGATCACAAAAGAAAAAATCGAATCATTTGTCGAAGATTTGCTCGACACCTATCTGCATGAATCGACGCCGAGGAGTGCCTCAGCAATTGTTGACGTGCTTGTTGAAGGCCAAATGGCTGAACTCAATGAACTTTTTGAACAGATTTTTGATTGTGCTCCAGATCTAGAGGACGCAGAGGGTGAGATAGCTGCTGAACTACGACGTGAGCGAGCAAAAGATGCCTTGATCGGTCTCGGGAAAGCAGCTGGACAAGCCATTACTATTGCGGTCGGGATAGCGGCAGGGTCAATTATTGCTGACCGCGTTAAACGCCGCTAGCTTGCAAAATATCCTTTTTTAGGATATAGTTTGTATTATGATTTGGTCAGCAGACACCAATAATCCGGAGCGGGCGAACCGTCACGAACAGTACTTACGGGCAGAGCGACCCGATCTCGTCCAGGCGATCGGCGATATCTACACTGCCGTTGATCCTGTGGTGCGCTCTCTCGGGCAATGCGCTGCATTTGACGGTGTTGTGCTATTTATGCGTGACCGCTGGTATAGTGACTCAGCTGCGACGATTACCGCCATCAATGCACCCGCGATCGATGATACACGACTTGACTTCCAGCGAACCAATATCAACGGTCGACGCGTCGACCTCGTCGCCTCTCGGGTCGGTGAGACATTTCGTACTGGTCGATCTGAGTTTGCGCCGAGTCTCATGAACCCAGAACAACATATCGTTTTTGGCATGCCACTCGCGCTAGAACGTGAGGGTGAGGCTGTCTTTCAATTTGCTTTTTCGCCTGAGCATGGCAAGCTTCCGAGCGAGCTACAGCTTCGCCAGTTGTGGCAGCAGTACCACCAAGCAATTCAGGCATCCACTACGCGACTCGATACCCTCGGGCAGGGTTACTACTCGCTCGCCGACAAGCTCTTGCTAGACGTACCCACCACACCAAATGCCTACATATTGATGTGGGATATGAGCCATTCCACCGAAGCAGCGGCAAAAGATTATCCGCTATTGCGCGATTTTCTCGATCAAATTCGCGCCGTCTTTGACGAAGAAGTCGCGCGTGTCGGTGGACAAAGTATGGAACTCGGCAATGGTGATGGCCAAAAGTTTCGCATCGAGTTGCCATACCCCGAAATTGATCGCAATGATCTATCGGCGATAGGGCAGTATGGCGGTAGCGTCGTTGTACCTCTCCTCCAGCGTCTCATCGCACGCTACGACCAGCTAGCGGCAAAAACACATGGCATCGCGGGACCTGTTCGGATTGCTGCTGAACTTGGCTGCTTCGAAAACACCACCCTCGGGCAGAGCAGTCCCTCATTTTGGCCGATGGACAAAGCGCTCGAAGCACTTCCGCGTGATCGCAGTTGCCTCGTATTGGGACAAACCGCCGAACGAGCCATTGCTCAGTCACGCTTGCAAAAATAACCCCGATCAGGTATAATTCATCTGTTACGCACTAAATATTTGCTTCACATTATATTTAGTAATCAAGGAAAGTTAATCAAACTATGGCAAAACAAGTTATCGGTAACTTGAAGCTCCGCATCCCCGCAGGTCGCGCCACCGCTGGTCCTCCAGTCGGAAGCACGCTCGGTCAGTGGGGCCTCAACATGATGGATTTTATCAATCCATTCAACGAAGCAACCAAAGATATGATGGGCAAGGACGTCATCGTTCACATTCAGGTGTTCGAAGATCGCACCTTTGCGTGGAAAAGTCTCGGTCAACCCGTTGACGACATGATTCGCGAAAAGATCGGCATCAAAAAAGGCAGCGGCAAACCGCACACCGAGAAAGTCGGCAAAATCTCTCGTAAACAACTCGAGGAAATCGCTGAAACCAAGATGAAACAGCTCAATGCCATCGACATGGATGGTGCGGTCAAGGTCATCGCTGGTACCGCCCGCAGTATGGGCGTCGAAGTCACCGACTAATCAGTTCGTTTTCAAAAAAAGGACTACCTCTCTATACCAGAGAGGTAGTTCTGATATTAGGCATGATGAGACCCCGCAGCGCATCCGGGGTCTCATCATGAGCTTGTGAATGCAGTGCGGGGTTTGCTTACCCCTTGGTGGATTCCTCTCTGTTAAGCCACGAGCAGATCTGCCGCGCGATTCTGGGATCGAGAGTCCAGAACGTGTGGTCCTCGAGCGACCACCAGGCGACGACGCGGCCATTGTACGATCCGCTGTCGACTGCGTTGACACCGTGGAGGTGCTGCCTATCGAGGAACGCGTGTCCGAACCGGGTCGGGACCTTGGTCCGGTGGATGACCTCCGTCGGATCACGGAACCAGTGGTCAAAGTCGTCCACGAGCCCTCTCAGGGGCTGAATAGGGCAGACAAAGAACACGGTCCGGCTGACATCAGCAACGCTGATAACAGCCCCCATGGTAATAAACTCACCGGGGTGCTCAATGCGCAGGCTGGCCAGCTCTTGCTCGAGTCGGCCACCCTGGAACTCCGTGGCGGCCATCGGGGTGGCCGACAGTGTGTACATGAAGTTCCATGACCCTGGGTTGTCTGGATTGAAGCAGATTTCCTGGACGAGCCAGAAGTCGTGCCCATTCGGAGCCTCGAAACGTCCCATAAGGAGTCCTCTTATTCTACTCGGGGTTAGGTATAGGTATAGTATACTTTTATTTGTATTTTGTCAATCAAAAGAGACTTTGAGACCCAGATAAAGAAAGACTCGGGTGCTGGGACACCCGAGTTGCTCTTTCTTGTTTCCTCCTCAGGTCGTGCGCCGACGTGGGCGCATGAGCTCACAAATGACGATTGCATCCCAGGCAGCAACGAGCAGCCAGGTCCACCACGGCCAGTAAATCAGCGCGTAAATGGTCAATGCCACCGTCGCGAGGTAGGATGCCAGACCATCAAGCCGGTCACAGGCCCCACCGTGGGAGCCAAAGAACCGACTCAGGTCCTTGATTTCTACCTCGCGCTTGAGGCGGCTCTCAAAGAGGTCGCCCAGGACCACCACGATCGGGCCTCCCAGCATGAGCGGGTAAGCGAACCACGAGATTCCCAGCCCGCAGAATGTCACCAGCACCCACGCGGCAACGAACCCGCTGAGCGCGCCACCGACAAGTCCACTCACCACACCTACCCATGTCTTGTTGGGCGAGTCAGGAGAGAATTGCTTCGGAGCAGCGCGACCCTGACGAATGGCACGCTTCTTGGCCAACATGCCACCCACCTGGGCCCACACATCGGTAAAGACGGCGTTGATCAACAACACGAGAAGGAATTGCCATGAAGAGTAGAGCCACAGTATCGATACCGCCAGCCCCGTCGTCATGACGACAAACAGCGGCAGGATCCGGTTTGATGCACCGGGACACTGGGGTCGATCCATCAGGAGCCGCGCCCGCCATGGTAGCCTGTCCCAGAGCTTGTTGTGCCAAGATGAGACGTTGGCCAGCTCCAGCACGAGAAGGAGCCAGACAGCCGGGATCACTACCCAGCGCGTAATCGCCCACGGGAAGAGGGAGATCACGACGGCGCCGAGCAGGAACCCCTCGGCCGCCTTCTTGCGGAAGCCGCTGAGCTTTGGCTTCTGCGTCTTGTTCATGAGATTTCACCTCAATCCGTGAGAGAAGGAATAAATTGTAGAAGAGCTGGACAAATTATACCATATTTTTCATAAAATGCTATATCTGAAGCCGGCGATTAGTGAGAACTCTAGATTTCTCACGATCATCTAGCGTATAGTGAACATATCGGGGTGTGGCGCAGTTTGGTAGCGCGCACCGTTCGGGACGGTGAGGTCGCCGGTTCAAATCCAGTCACCCCGACCAATTATTGTTTGACGTAGTACTTCTAATCTGATATAGTTACTGATGCTCGCTACGGAACGGTCCGTAGCACCAAACGAAGGGAGTCCCCTTGACAACCATGCCCTCACGCAAGTCCGTGCAGGCAGCAGCAGGAGAGGTGGCCCTCGCGGTCAACCACCTCGGTACCGCGAAGAGCCAAGCCGATTCGGCGCAGGAGCGCCTCAGCAACGTCTTCGCTGCCTTCCTGGAGGTGACCGCGACTGTTCGGCAGAGCGTGGATGACCTCGAAGCAGAGGTCCTATCGGCGGTCGAGCAGGCGACGCACGCAACCCCAGAGGAGCGCCAGACGCTCCTGTCCAGGGTCGCAGCGCGAGTTACGACGTTCATCGAGAGCGTCAACGAGCCGCTCGTTGTCTCGAATACGGCCGACGCCGGCTGAGACGAGCATGTGGTCGGTGTAGTTCTCCCAAGTGGGGAACTGCGCCGACCACGCATCATAATCAGAAATATTTGCTTTACATTTTGTTATATTCTATAGTATCTTTAGCCGTCTCTTCCTGAGACGGAGCAACCACCCCATCGACTCGTCCTGAAAGGGGATGATGTCCGTGCAGGTCATGATCAACGAAAAGCAGCGACAAGCACTGACTACTGCAGCCCACTCCATGTCACCGACGCTTGACCGCATCGCCCAGGCGCGCGATACGCAGCGTGACGCGCCCATCATCAACTACTTCACCAATCTGCATGCAGAGATGACGCGAGTGCGTGATCTGCTGCGAGCCTGTGCCTACCGCATCAAGGTCGGCACCCTCCCTGCGGCAGGAAGTGCCATCGTCGACGAGATCGTCGCACAGCTCACCGTGATGAGCACCGAGCTGTGTCTGCGTGCTCACGATGAGATGGACGCAGTCACTGCTCTTCGGAGCGTCACCCTGTCCATTCAGGCCTACCTGGACTACATCCAGGCGGTCCGAAAGGCGATCGGCATCATGGAAACCCGGCTGAAAATGATGTAGTCCCGCGTGGTTGTTTTCGCGCAGGAGGGGAGGTACTTTAACTCCCTTCCTGCGCACACCGCCCACCAAAAGCGGTATACTAAGAACAATGCCAACAAAGAAGAAATCTGCTGCCTCTCAACGTATCCCTCGACTGCCCATAGCGCTCGTACTGTTCACCGCACTTCTGCTCGGTGGACTTTTTTGTATCGATCTGTGGCAGCGAGCCCAAGATACACAGCGACATGCAGCTCAGCAGCGAGACTTTGCGCTCATCGATGCAAATATACGGACGCTCTTGCAGCAAAAACTTGACAAAGCCCAATCGCGTGAGAGACAAGCGGCAACCCAACTCCAACAGTTCGTCGCACATGATCCGGTGCCGACCGAAACTCCCTGTGATATCTCATCACCAGCGACGCTCACAGTGGTAGTAAACAAAAAGCACTGTATAGAGCCACAGTCCTGGACACCACAAAACCTTACACTTGTCGAAGGGTTCTTCGTTCGCCAAGAGATGGCTGGGCAACTTACGTCACTTCTTTCTACTATCAGGTCAACTGGCGCAACTATCTCGCTTACCAGTGCGTTTCGTTCCTATGACAACCAGATAGCGACCTACAATGAAGGTGTTAATATCACCGGAACTACGGCCTTGGCCGATAGTACACGCGCGCGCCCTGGCTATAGCGAGCACCAAACGGGGCTGGCGATAGATGTCAAGGCGGGAAATTGCGCGCTGGAGTGTTTTGCCAGCACCCCAGCGTATACCTGGCTGCAAGCTCACGCTGCTGAGTATGGGTTCATTGAACGGTATCAACAGGGCATGACCCCAATCACTGGCTATTCACCCGAACCGTGGCATTGGCGATATGTTGGCCGCACCGTTGCTCTTGATATGAAAGCCAAAAACCTCAAAACACTCGAGGCATATTACGACATCACGGGCGGCGATTATTCCTAAGTATTTTCACGATCTGTTTTCACCACAAAACCCATAAATTACTAGTGTTGACGACGCACCTAATCGCCGCGCTATACTATATATAGGTTATGGTCGTACTCGTTCTTAGCTAAGAGCGTTTCCACAGCCAAACCGTCTATCGCACCAGGCTCATCCACGCGGGTGAACCTCCACAAACTCACGACTTCAGGCAAACGATTGTACCGCTACAAAGTGGGGCGGACAAAAGGCCTTGTCGTTCATACTCCACCACTTATCAAACACTAATCCATAGGAGAGTATGCTATGAAATCAATTAACAGTCCTGTTTCTATCACCGCTGTAGGGTTTGGGCCCGGTATGAGCACCTACCCGACGCGCATGGAATGGCGAGGTCGCACCTATTGTTTTATCGATAGAGGTATCCGCACCACCATCCGTCGCGGTGAACGTATCTGGAGTACAGTCACCATGAGTGACGGCAGCCAAAACTTTTGTCTGCGAGCTCAGGGAAGTGGTTGGACGCTTCTCAGCGTGTGCTAGCTCGAGATAGTGAGGACGAAAAAGCCCCCGATAGATTTCGGAGGCGTTTTTCGTATGAACCTAAATCTCAAAACCCTCCCCCGACAGACAGTTGGCCCTGATGGGCCAAGGCCCGCCAAGGCGAAGGCTAATCAGTTTGCGGCGGGCCGGTTGTCTGGAGTGGGGAGGGGGTGAGAGTCGGGTGTAGTATTTACAATATAATTCTTTTGTTCTACAATATATTTTGTCAGTTTTTCCGAGCAGAGAGATGAGGAACACTTCATGAGCAAGCACACCAAGGTCATCGTCGGTGTCAGCATGGGCGCCGCCGTGGCGGCTGGCACCGCCATCCTGCTGCGTCAGCGCTACTCCCGCTTCTCTCGCCAGAGAGAGACCGCAATCTTGCGCAACATCCGTCTGCTGGAGCAGACGTGGGGTAACGCCGAAGGCCTCGCGGACGACAACGCCGCGAGGTGAGCAACAGCTCACTTCACCACTGACCCCTACCCGTCGAAGGACGAAGAAGCCCGCCGAACCATCGGCTCGCTCCGTCTCTCGACGGGTTTCTTCGTTATAGTGATTTTATATACCCCATCATACGAGAAGACCCCTCGTCCGAGTGTACGGACGAGGGGTGAGTGGAAGGAAGTGATGATGCGCGTCCCGGGAAGGACGTTACTCCTTCCAGTCGGCCTTCTCGATGGCCCTGACCAGCCAGGGGGCCGGCTTGGCCACCCTGAACTGCACCACCGCCACGTTCTCCACCTCCGAGAAGGTGGTGAACGTCACCAACGGTCCCTGGTCGCACTTGGAGCGGTCCCAGGCGGTGTAGCCACCCTTGTAGGACCCACCCCAGTTGATGGGGGTCTGCGGGCCCTCGGTGGCACTCGGGCACTTGGCCGTCAGCTCCTCGCTGTAGTCCCGCCAACGGAAGTCGGCGGAAAAGGCGATGGTCATGATCTGCTCGCCGGCCGGGGTGTGGTAGGTCGTACGGACCTCACCCCACTTGCCGGTCTGGCTACCGACCATCGTCGTACCAGCGGGGAAGTTGATGGTGTAACGGTTAAACACCCGCGACACCACCGGAGCGGTGCTGGTGGTCCGTACGGCGGCGGATGTCGTCGGGGCAACCGTCGTCTGCGACGTCGTCGCGGTGACGGTGGTCGGCGAGGTACTCACTGGGGCAGTCGAGGACGTCACCGGAATGGTGGTCTCGCTGGTCGGGGCCACAGTCTGGGTGACCGTGGCCGAGCCGAGCGGTGGCTTCTGGGTGCTAGCCCCGCGGAGGGGCTGGAACAACACCCAAAAAACGCCAAGCACGACGAGGCCCAGGACGAGTCCCAGGGCCGCGTAGCGGCCAACAACGCGACGAGACGTGTTCATCAGGTTTTCCTTCCGTGATAGAGAGGTGCATCTAGGACTGTAGACGTTATTATCATAATAGCATTTTTAAGCATATTTGTCAATGTTGTTTATTGACTTTCGCGTGCATCATGGTACAATAACAATCAATTAGATACGCAAGAGCAAGGAGTATTGCCGATATGGCTGAACGAGTTTTAAGGAGATATAGTGAAGATGATGCCGGCAAACGCGTGGCGTGGGTCGACGTGAAGCCAACGAGTCCTCAATGGGTTAGGCTTGAGCTAGCCTCGGCAACAGTGGGGCCTAAGGGCGCAATCCTTACTCAATACCAGCAGGGCGACACAGTATATATGCCACGGGGCGAGGGGTTCAAAAACGCCGCCGCATACTCAGTCGTGCTACCGCGAACATTTGACTTTGCAAACTACGATATTCAAAACTACTACGTCTCCTCAGGAGCACCCGTTCACTATGGACCAGCTCCTGATGATGAAGTTTTTGTCCGTAGTGTCTATGAAACACCAGATGATTTAGAGCTGATAGACGCAGCCTCACAAGCAGAGGTATTACGTGGAAAACTTGATGAGCAGGAAGTGCCCGAGATGTTTCCTTACGCCTACTACGGTTGGAATCTACGCCTGGCTCACCCAGAGGGACACCCCAAGGGCATCGACGAGAGGTCACTCGGTGACATACTCATGGCCGACCCAGAAATGTCCCCGACTACCGAACAACAGCTTAGTCGGGCAAGAGAGATAGGGGTAGAATTTTTACGCCGATCATCGCTATTGAGTGCTATCGACGATATGAAAAAGCTCGAATGGATGGATAAGCGTGCCTACAACGAGTTAACTAGAGCCGCAGCAACTGAGGTTGAACAACACGCCTTTACCGCCGGCAAAACGATGATCGCACCTCACTTCTTCACTCACTACAACCGTAGCCGAGCACCACATAGTGCCGAAATAGATGAGCATATACAAGTAGTCACCACTGGCGTACATTGCCTCGAGCAGTTGCTCAAACACGAACGGGCGAGAGCTGCGGTCGGTACTGACAATCACTCAGCAATGTGATATACTAGCATCATACAACTGTAATGTCGGGAGGTGATCGAATCACCGCTACTACCGCAGGAGATACTGATATGGCAAAAAAAGCCGAACTTATTGAAGAAGCAGCAAAACTAAAGATCGAGGTGCCCGCAAAGGCGACTATCGCTGATCTCGAGAGTCTAATCGCAGACGCAAAGACAAAGAAGCCAGCCGCAGATAAAGAAGTAGTTGCTGAACGCAAAGCTGACGTTGCCAAAGCTGGTAAGCGCAGCGAAAAGGCGCTCGAAGAGGCTGAAGAAAAAGCCGTAAAAGAAGCGCGCAAAGAAGCACACGACACCAGCGCCCAGGGTGATGCAGTTGCTCACGAAAAGAAAGGTCCTGCGCCAAAGGTTCGACCACTGATCGAACGCCGTGGCAAAAAGTTTCAAGCAGTCGCCAAACTCGTCGAAGTTGCAAAGGTTTACACCCTAGCCGAAGCATTGGAGCTTGCCACCAAGACCAACCCAAGTAAGTTTGATGCCAGCGTCGAAGTGCACGTCCGCCTCGGTGTCGATCCTCGCCAGGCCGATCAAAACATCCGCGCAACCGTGACGTTGCCAAATGGCACCGGTAAAACAGTGCGTGTGGCTGTGTTTGCTCCCGAAGCCGAACACGACGCTGCCAAAAAAGCTGGCGCTGATATCGTCGGTGACGAAACATTCCTCAAGCAGCTCGATAAGGGTGAAATAGCCTTTGATACTCTCGTATCTACCCCTGCCTATATGCCACGACTGGGCAAATACGCCCGTCTCCTCGGGCCAAAAGGCCTCATGCCAAATCCAAAGAGCGGCACGGTTGCCGCTGATGTTGCAAAGGCAGTGACCGAAGCAAAGGCCGGAAAAGTAGAATACCGTGTCGACAAACAAGCAACAATCCACCTCAGTATTGGCAAGGTATCATTTGGCGCCAACAAACTCGAGGAAAACGCCCGAGCGTTCTTTGGCAGCTTACAGAGCCAAAAACCATCGAGCCTCAAGGGTATCTATGTGAAATCAACTGCCATCGCCACTACTATGGGGCCAGGCATCAAAGTCGAAAATCAAGTAAACTAACGATAGATAGGTGCGTCCGTATGGGGGCAAACTCAGAGCTTATATCGCATATCGATCCGTCATACAGGAACCTTGTCGTTATTTCGGGTGCACGTCGCGGCATCGGTCATGCGGTCGCAGATCGTTTCCTCCAGTCATACAACACTGCTGTGATCGGTGTCGACAATCACCCCGATATTGTGGAACAGTTTCCCGAACGACAGGGGCGGAACTTTTGGCCGGTTCAGCTCGACATTTGCGATACAGACGGGGTAAAAGAGCTATTTGGCGAGGTAATAGCAGCCCCGCAACCACTCGATGCGGTCGTTCACGCCGCCGGTCATATTGTTGCTGGTACCGACTATCATCGTCATGTCCGGGACTACCCGACTGAAACCGCAAGGCAGCAAGTCAAGCGCCTGCGCGAAGTTAATGGGCAAGCCGCCATTCACTTTGTCTCGCAGGCTGTTGGCGCACTGTCAGCACAAGAAAATGGTGGGTGTGTCATCGGAATTTCATCCTCTAAAGCCGATTTTCCCGACCCGTACCGCAAAGAGTATATGCTCGCAAAAGCTCGTTTCTCTGAAGCGATGGCAATCCAGCGTACAAAACTACCGCCCTCAATACGTCTTATTGACGTTCAGCCGGGTAATACCCAAACCGACATCGATGGCGGTGAATGGATCGATGGAAGTGATCCCGATACCGCACGTGCCGTACAAGCAGTCAATGAGTGGTGGCGAACACACTTTGGGACCCCTGTAAAAACTATTGCTGAAGCTATTTATGATATCGCCCAAGATCCTCGTGAGCGCCGCGCAGTCATTCCGCTCGGCAGAGATGCTCTCCTGGGTTCATATATGAGCCGTCTCCCTGGCTGGCATACAGTGTCTAATACCGCAGCCCGCGGCGTCTATACGGCAGTCCGCCTCACGAGTCGATAAGGAACGTTTTTTGCTATTATAGACTCATGGTACGACCAAAACTACAGTCCGGACCACTCGTACGTACGCGCAAAATGGAACGTCATTACGTAAGTCATCGCGGTGTACGCGGCGATCATTGTGATTTCTGTCATTTTTCACTCAAGTCATCCCAAACCCGACGCGAATATGATCATTTCTGGCTCGTCGAAAACATCTTTCCGTATGCGCTCTGGGATGGATGCCGCGTTACTGAACACTTGCTACTTTCTCCAAAACGCCACATTGAATCACTCAGCGAACTAACTCCTCAAGAAAGCACTGAGTACGTCCAGATCATTAGTGGCATGGAAGACGAAGGCTATGCTGTCTATGCGCGTCCCGCCAACTCGGCCGCCAAGTCCGTCCCTCACCAACATAGTCATTTCATTCGGATTGACAACAAAAAGATCAAGACACTGTACTACAACTATCTCCCTCACGTTCTTTGGTTCAAATAAGCGTAGTAAAACGAAAACACCCCGCACACCTCACGGAGGCGGAGTGCCTTCGACATGGGGGTGCGGGGACTAGATAGGTATGAAGGATTAGCGCAACAATTGCCCAAGTTCCAACGCAACCCGTGTGTCGTCTGTCACGACGACGATCTCACGGAGCCGCGAACGGGCATCGTTGCACTCTCTGACGGTGGGACCGGCGATGTCGCCGAGCGCTTCTACCAGAGAGGAGTCCGACATGTCGCAGTAGTTGGCTCCCATCACGGGGACCACCACGCGCGTCAGACCATGGTCACTCGCCGTGACGAGTCCGCGGCGGAGCTGGAGCGACATACCCGAGTGGTCGTCTCGCTGGTCGACGACAAACACGATCGTCGACCATGACCATCCAGCTTGCCGTCTGACCGAGACCACCACGGTGTCGGCAAATCGGCTCGTGCGCAGATGCTGTCGCAAGATGCGATGGAAGTCTTGACCGCGCGTGCGGTAGATGACCTCATCCGTGAGACCGTTCCAGGGTTCAGGCGCCATCACCGCGGTGATGAGCGCATCTCCATGGACACGGCCAACGTCGCCGAGGACCACGAAGGCGCGGGGGAGTGATCTATCCACCTCAATTCCTCCTCAGATTGTATAACGAGTGATGGCTACCACCCGTTCTGGGTACCTGACGTACTCTTGTACATAAACTATTATACAATAATAGTGGGGTTCTTCAAGTAATTTTTGCTCCTGCCGCCCTGGATTGACCATCTCACAATTGTTATAATGAATAAAAATAGGGGAGAGAAATGAAAAAACCACGAGCCGAACTGCAATATCTTCACTGGGCAAAAAAAATTTTGGACGAAGGAGAGCCAACTGATGATCGTACAGGGGTCGGCACCATCGACCTCTTCGGTGAACCGCAGATGCGGGTCGATTTACGCGAGGAATTCCCCCTGCTGACATCAAAGCTTGTCGCGCACCGACTCGTGCGCAGTGAACTAGCTTGGATGCTACGCGGCGATACCAACCTCCGCTATCTCGCGGAGCAGGACAATCACATCTGGGACGAGTGGCCGTTTGTGTCGTATCTACGCAGTGAAGGCATCGAGGTACCGGAGCAAGGCTCAGACGAGTGGAAACAAGAGAAAGACACCTATTTGAAGCGAATACTAACCGACAAAACATTTGCTGATAAGTATGGCGATCTAGGGCCGGTCTATGGCCATCAGTGGCGCGCCTGGGAAGGCTATCACGGGCAGCCGATCGACCAATTGCGTCAGGTGCAAGAAGCACTGCGCACCAACGACCGTAGTATGGGACGTCGCCTGATCGTCAGTGCTTGGAATGTCGGCAATCTCGAAGAAATGAACAAAGCCGGATTGCCGCCGTGCCATACGCTATTTCAATTTAACGCATCAAATAAAACCGACCCAACGACGGGTAAAAAATATTTGGATATGAAGTTATACCAGAGGAGCGCTGATTGGTTTCTGGGCGTACCATTTAACATGGTGCAGTATGCGATGCTACTCTCGGCCATGGCGCATGTTACTGGCCGCACCCCACGCTATTTCTATCACACCTTCGGCAGTGCCCACATCTACAAAAACCATGAGGAGCAGGTGCGAGCGCAGCTGGCCAGGGAGGGCGAGCTCTATGAACCCCCTCGGTTAGAAATAAACCCACGCGTTACTGATATCAGTGATTTTGAAGCCGACGACTTCACCATTATCGGTTACAAGCACCATCCTGCAATCAAGGGCCAAGTAGCGATTTAGCGTCGCTCGTAGGTAACAAAATCGTAGCTATAGCGGTCATGTTCGTTCGACCCGTGATGCTCGCGAGTCGTTTCATGCCACATTGCGTCAAGTACTGGGAAAAACACCGTCGCCCCGGGAAACGTTGCCGTGACCTCGGTGGCGTGGATACGCTCAATACTGCCTTCTCGAAGCGCTTGCTCATAGATTTGACCTCCACCTATCACCACTGTTCGCTCCCTAGAAGCCCTCGTATATGCCTCGGCAAGGCTATGAACCGCAATAATTCCTTCGTCATCGAGAGGACGATGTGTCACGACGATCATCTCTCTTCCAGGCAGTGGTCGGCCGATTGACTCATACGTAGTACGACCCATGACAAGCGAGCTTCCCATCGTCATTTGTTTGAAATGGGCTAAATCTCCTGGCAAGTCACGCTGCCACAACAAATCACCGTCGGCACCAATGCCGCGTTTTTGATCGTAGGCCACAATGAGTTCTTTCATAGTCGCTCTTTAGTGTACCAAAAGTGCTACAATGGAGCCAATGAAACGACGATTTCTCCAGGCCGGTCCCATGACGCGCAAACCAAAAAACGAGGCCGTTTACCAGGCATACAAAAAAACCGTCAAATCCAACTCCTGTGCATTTTGCGGATTCAACTCAGAAAGTCCCCAGGTAGTCAGAGAATTTGAGCATTTTCGCCTCACACATAATCAATTTGGCTACGACATCTGGGAGGGGTGCAAAGTACAAGAACAATACATGATTGTACCCAAGCGCCATCTGCTCTCGATGGACGAGATGAACCGTGACGAACGTGCCGAATACATCGATCTCGTATGCGCCTATGAATCAGATGGGTACTCGCTATATACTCGCTCGCCGGACAATATTACAAAATCCGTGCCTCATCTCCATACTCATCTGTTAAAACTTGACAAAAAGCGGATAGATATGGTATTATACCTACGTAAACCTCACATATTGATGAGCCGATAGGAGTAGTTATGGCATTTGGTGGTACCCCTGACAAGCAGGACGTATTTCAGGTATTTGGCGCAACCCTTCGTTCGCCAGATCGTTTACTCTATCCAAGACCAGAAGAGACCGACCAAGCTGTTACGGCTGTTTTTTCTTCACTCCGTCGACGCAGTGATCATACCAATATCACCCTTGCGGATGGAGCTTTTGACGTACCACACGACGGCCACGAATGGATGGTTCGCCATACGCGAGCCCTTGGCGCCGCTGCATCACTCATAGCACGAAGCATTGAGCCAACTCCCGATATGGTGCGCAATATGCTTATTTCTCCTGACGTTATCACTGCAATCACCGTCGACGCAGATCATAAAGTCGCCCATGTAAAGAGTGGATTTGCCGAAAAAGGAGGTGTTCAGCGCCCCATTTATCCATGGCAGGCACGTGCGGATCGGGTAGCTGGCTATACGTTTGAAACTGCGCCAGCATCAGGGCTTTATGTGCCCACCACTGACCTAGTAACGGTAGAGGGCGACCACGTTCACCGAGGCACTGCGCTCGAGTCATTTGTGTCTCTCGCTATATTTCTCGCTGAGAGAGACCTCCTCGACAATGTTGTCATCAATAAAGAACATTCGGCCGCTCTGACCCAAGCCACCGAAGCAGGACTCAACCCCATCATCATCAACCCCGACGACATACCATTTGGGCTCAATCCACAAACCGATAGGCCCTGGAGCAGTAGTGATCTTATTCGTCGTGCTCAAGGTGAACCCGTACCACATCCCATCACCAGCCCCCTTGATTAAACGATCAATCATCTGTACCATAGCACTATCGACAGAGTGACTGGAGGAGACTGCTATGGCGCATGAGTTAGGTGATAGAAATCCAGATGTATTTGAAGTATTTGGGCCGACCCTGCGTGCGCCCGAGCGTCTGCTCTACCCAGAACCCGAGTATACGGATGCAATAGTGCTTGCCTCATTTCGACACCTTCGCGAGATACGTCATAGCCATATTACACTGGTTGATGGTGCTTTTGATGTCCCGCACGATAATCATGAATGGTATTTACGACATGTGCGCCTGCTCGGTGCACGGGCTTTTTTGCATAGTCATAACTATCCTATTACTGCCGAGACGTTGGCAGTTGCAGTTGCCCAGCCCGCACTTTCACTTGTAGTCACCGTCGACGCTGACTACAAAGTTGCAGCAAAAAAGGGTGGTGTCGAAACAAAAGGAGGCGTACCGCGTCCGATTTATCCATGGGAAACACGCGCCAACCGAGTCGCAGGCTATAGCTTTGATAGCACTATTGGACTTCTTCCTGTAATCGACCTAGTCACCGTTGAGGGTGATCCGGTTCATCAAGAAACCTGCCTCGAATCATCCCTTATCCTCGCAGAGTTTTTGGCACGTCACGGGCTGCTCGATACACTGGTCGTCTTTGACGAACAACCCGCAGTTGTCCAAGAAGCGCGAGATCGCGGTCTCAACCCAGTACTAATCGCCGATGGGATCGATCCCTACGTTCTCAACCCCCAAACTGGTGATAATTGGAAAACGAGCACCATTATCAAGCGCATTCGTGAGGGAGCTGAAGTTCCACACCCCATCACCAGTCCACTCGATCGTCGTCCTTAAAACACATGTTACAATAAGATAAAAGACAGGGGAGTATGTGTATGAGTGTGTATAGCAACACAGAGATTTTTGAGGCAATCAATGACGGGACAATTGTCTGCGTGCCATTTGACAAAAACCACGTCAGTGAGGCCAGCCTTGATTTTACCTTGGGGCATTATTTTTACAAACAAGAAGTAGATGAGAGCGTTTCAGTCTACAATCCCTTCGACAAAGATGATGTTGCTCGCTATTTCAAGGGTCCACTCGAAGCCATGCCACACGGTGAATGGTGCAAGCAGTATGGCTATACACCGCTCAAAAATATCCCCCTCGACCACCCCATTATCGTGTTGCGCCCTGGCGAACGCATCCTTGCACATACCCACGAGTTTGTCGGCATCCGCGCACATGGTGGTGCCTGCGAAGTGCGTAGCCGTAGTACCTGGGGAAGAAACGGCGTGGCCGTCTGTTTTGATGCTGGCTGGGTAGACCCTGGCTACATCAATCGCATTACCCTCGAAATCTACAATCTCAACAAACATGAGGCCGTCGTGCTACCGGTCGGTGAGCGAATGGGTCAGTTGGTGTTCATCAAAACTGGCCCCGTCGCTGGAAGTTATGCCGATGGGCGAAAGGGGATGAGTGGGAAATATCAATCCACCGACAATCTAGACGAGCTGATTGCAAACTGGAAACCCGAGGATATGCTGCCTCGCGCTTACAAAGATTCACGTGTCATGCCCACTCCCATCAAGGGGCTGCCAAAGGGAGTGAACTAGTGAAAGCAGGACGTTACATTGTGATCGAAGGTCAAGATGGCACTGGTAAAACGACGCAGGCCGATCTACTTGCCACCTATCTCCATTCACGCGGCATAGATACAATTCATATCAAGGAACCAGGCGGCTCACCCGTTGCCGAAGCCATTCGGGGTGTGATCTTAGATGCAACGTTGCCGCGAACTCCTATGACAAATACTTTGCTCTTCACTGCAAATCGCCACGAGCTATGGCATGCGGTCATCCGACCCGCGCTCAAACGCGGCACATGGGTAATTTGCACCCGTAACTACTGGTCAACGTTGGCATTTCAGGGCTACGGAGAGGGCATGGATCTGTCAATTATTTCGGCTATCACTGCAACGTTCACCGATAAGCAGTATATGTCGCCCGATTTCAGTGTTGTGTTAGCATTTGATGACATTGCCGCACGTCAAAAACGTATCGCAAGCCGGGGCAAACTCGCAAAACCAGATACCTTTGAGTCAAAAACAACGGATTTTCAGACACGTGTCCAAGGAGGGTATCGACAAATCGCCAAAGAGTTTGAGATTCCTCTACTCGACGCTAGCCGTTCCATCGAGGCTATTCACAGCGATATCGTCGGTCGTTTAGAAAAATCTCAACTACTCGCTTCATCCTGAACCTGTACCGCCGCTATCCTTGCGTAAGCAGTGATGGCGATGGGCGCGACACACACGAGAGGATGCCCCTCCTCGTCTCGGCCTGTTATGTAGGAGGTAGTAAGGTCGTCTTGAGCTTGATCAAGAATCACGCCGCTATCGCGCATCACAACTTCCATCAGCGTGCCGTTGTATGCCACAGTCGCCAGCCGAGTCTTGAGCACGATAATTCTCGGGTCTTCAATCTGGATACGACGATAGGGAGGCTCGTCGAGAAACTCAATGTCGAGTGTCTCCGATGATGTGGCCAGCATACCCAAAAACTCATCTCTTGCCTGCCGTATTTGTTCCGGTTGCAAGGCACGGGTTGCTTTCATCAGTTCCACGCCGCCAAGTTCGGGATGCTGAGCAAAAAACCTGAGGATTACTTCTGGCGTGGCAATACCCGCCCTGATCTGCATCAGTTCTTCGGCTTCATCTTGAGTAATAGGGGTCGTATCATCAAAAAGCAGCCGCACCGCTGCATCATTACGATGCTGTTTGAGCTCATGTTGAGCCATAATCTCCGAGAGAACCGATAACCACGTCGTATCTACGACATCGGAACCCAGGCTATCAATGTTTCCTTTTGGCACCGTTGCAAGACGATAGGCTATCCATGAGGTTATCTGCTCATCTGAAGCAAATCGACTCATACTCACCTGACGCGGTGCATCAACCATATACGTCAATGCATGTTCGTTATAGCGAGGTCCGCCTTTGATCTGGAGGAGATGAGGATCAAGTGGTGTCGGCGATAAGTGGTGATATTTAAAGGGTGGTTTATCGAGCACCAAGGGGGAGCGCATGACATCTTTTACCGTCTCCGGAGCAGAATTCGGAAAAAAACGAGGGAGTGGCTCCTCTGGGGAGCTTGGTCGACTTGCACTCATTTCTAAGTGGTAGTATAGCATATATTTCACCCGACTCTCAACCCCTCCTCCGACAGACAGTTGGCCCTGATGGGCCAAGGCCCGCCAAGGCGAAGGCTAATGTAGTTAGCGGCGGGCCGGTTGTCTGGAGTGGGGAGGTGATGAGACTCGGGGTTTTTGCAACTTGAAAAGTAGCTCCGTCCATGCTATACTAGAAATTAGACATTACCTAAAGACAGTGGCTGCAAGAAATTGCTTAATTCGCTACCGAGGGGAAATTCATCTTTTTCCGCAAGTCTTTGGTGATGAACCAAAGCTTTTTTAGTTCATTACCTGAATGTCGTACCTAAATCTCAACACTTCCCCCGACAGACAGTTGGCCCTGATGGGCCAAGGCCCGCCAAGAGCGAAGGCTGATTTAGTTAGCGGCGGGCCGGTTGTCTGGAGTGGGGAATTGATGAGATTTAGGTTATCGTAACTTAACAATATGGTCGAAAAATATCAAAGCTAATACGTATGATCTCGTCGTGATTGCTCAATAACAATCATCGGAGATGATCTTACTTCTGAAAGGATTGACCACTCACATGGCAATTTCTAAAGACAAGAAACAAGCTTTGGTAAGTGAAATGAGTCAGCTTTTCGCAAATGCGAAGGGGACAGCTGTTGCCAAGTACCAAAGCATCAGCGTCGCAGACCTCCAAGACTTGCGGCGTGCTGCTCGCGAAGCAGGCGTTACCATCAAGGTTGTCAAAAACCGCCTCGTCCGTGTCGCAATGGGCTCACAGGACATCTACAAGAACGCTGACACCAGTGCGCTTGTTGGTCAACTGCTCTATGCATTTAGCACTGACGACGAAGTCATGCCCGCAAAGGTATTGCACGAGTTTGCAAAAACTCATCCGGCTCTTGAATTAGTCGCCGGTTTCAGTGGCGAGGGTATTGCCCAGGGCAGCGCCGATGTCACTGCACTTGCAAGCCTACCAAGCAAACATCAGTTGATTGCCGAAGTCGTAGCTCAGCTACTTTCTCCGGTACACGATGTTACCAACGCGCTTTCAGGCAACCTCCATGCGCTTCTCGATGGTATTGAGGCAAAAGCGACCGCGTAGATTCACTTACCAAACGAATTACCAGAATAAAACGATAAGGAGAACTCTGTTATGGCAGATGTAAAGAAATTGGCCGAGGAGCTGACAAAGCTCACGGTCCTCGAAGTAAACGAACTCAAAAATATCCTCAAAGACGACTATGGCATTGAGCCAGCTGCTGCTGCAGTTGCCGTTGCCGCTGGCCCAGTTGCCGGTAGTGATGCAGGTGCCGCTGCTGACGAAAAAACTGAATTCACCGTCACCCTCAAGGATGCTGGTGCTCAAAAAGTTGCTGTCATCAAGGCAGTCAAAGAAATCACTGGTCTTGGACTTGGCGAGGCAAAAGCACTTGTCGACAACGCACCAAGCCCCATCAAAGAAAAAGCAAGCAAAGACGAAGCTGAGACGGCTAAAAAAGCCCTTGAAGAAGCCGGCGCTACTGTCGAGCTCGCCTAAGTCACACGTATTCGACCATCATTGTTTTGTTCTCAACTACCCTGCACTATGCGGGGTAGTTTGTGTATAGATACACCGGTAGAAGCAGCATTCACTTATTTGTAATACATCATGTATGGTGTTTATTACAACGAAATCTACACGACCTCTCAGTAGCCTGTGGAAAGAAAAAGTCTTGACACTACGCGCTCCGCGCAGTATATAATGAGGGTATTACTACCCAAAACAGACAAGGATTGCGAGAACTAATATGTCTGAGTTACCAGAAAAACAAGTCAAGCGACTAAAGTCGCTTATTACAGAGGCGGAAACAAACCTTGCCGCCGCCAAAGAGCTCCTCATCAGCATCATCGGTGATGACGGTAGTGTCGTCACACCAACCAACAGCCGCGAGGAAGTGAGTGGTAAAGTAGTTGAAGGTGTCTTTGATGGACAGGTTATGATCGGTCCCGACGGCAAGAGCTACCCCGTACCAGCAAACTACGCAAGCAAATCAAAGCTCGTTGAAGGTGACATCCTAAAACTTACCATCGCAGACGATGGCGGTTTTATCTACAAACAAATCGGCCCGATCCCTCGTAAACAAATCATCGGCACCCTCACACAACACGATGGCGCCTACTATGTCGAGGCTCAAGCCAGAGAATACCGTATCTTGCTCGCTAGCGTGACGTACTTCCGCATCAATATCGGCGACCAAGTAACTATCATCATCCCCGAGGATAATCCCGACGCAACCTGGGCGGCGGTTGAAGCGGCACTGTAGCTACTATATTTATCAGAAATTGACAAACATATAGCTATTGTATATGATATTCACGTCACATTGAGGACTTTTTTTGAAGGGAGGTCTGTCGGCATGAGAATGAGCGTCTTGACCGTAATCGGTATCCTAGCCCTAGCTGTTTTGCTAGCGGTTAGCTTGATTACCGGTAACCCTGCGCCAATCATCATTGGCATAGGATGCGCGGGAGCTGTGGCGACAATCACAGCATCGCTAAAAGACCGCAGTCGGCGATAGTCGTCATACTCTGACGTGCCACCGAAAAAGGTTCGCCGAGATAGCTCAGTATGAGCATCTCAGCCTGAGCCATTTCGGTGGCCTTTTTCGTATTGTGAGATATACGCTGAATTTTACATTAGATCTCCAAAAGAATCTCCACAGGTAATAGTAACCCATGTGGAAGGTATAGTACTTGACAAAAATTATAGCTTATGCTATAATGACAATGATCGTCCTTGCTTGACCCGTCGTCGTAAGGAGAGGCACATGCTCGTCCTGATTTTGATCAACCACCCGCTGTTCTGGATCGTTCTCATGGCACTCATCATCTGCTTCGCGGGTGGCGGAGCAGCCGAGGGGGGTGATCTGGGGGTGTTCGGCTTCGCCGTTACGGCGATTGCCGACGCCTTCCTCATCACCACCCTGTGGGGATTCATCTTCTCCACCCGCTGGCAGTGGCTGGAGGCCATGGCCTCCTGGACGTTCTTCTAGAGCCACCGAAAAAGGTTCGCCGAGATAGCTTAGTATGAGCATCTCAGCCTGAGCCATTTCGGTGGCCTTTTTCGTATTGTAAAATCTACGCCGAAGCGAAGCATGCGGGTACGCTATACTAAAATAAGTTATAGACAAAGAGAGTAGGGAGAGGTGTTATGCCGGGACGACCACGTCGACATCATGAATTAAACTTTCACTTTAGCACCATGGCAGGGGGCAAAACTGCCGAGATACTACTCGATGAATATCGCAAACGTGATAGCGGCTGGAATACCATCATTGCGAAACCAGAGGGAGATAGTAAAGCCGGAACTCGTATCCAATCCCGCATCGCTGGTGGCATGGAAGCACCGGCACTCCTAATCCCCGAGAAAGGTGACGCGGGTGAATTTTTGCGACGCGAAATCGCAAATCGCCTGGGGGCCAGCGCTGTCTGGGAACACCCCTGGCTGATCTATGTCGATGAGGCTCAGTTTCTCTCACCAGAGCAAGTGAAGCAATTGGCAACAGGGGTCGTTGATGCCGATATTGCCACGATCGAGGCCTATGGTCTTCTCAACGATTTCCGCGGCGAGCTGTTTCCTGGCAGTGCCGCACTGTTGAAATGGGCTGATCGCAAAATACAGATCGCCTCTGCCTGTGAGCGCGGCGGCTGTGGGCAAGTTGCCGTGGTCAACGCGCGGTTGGTAAACGGCATCGTGACGACCGAGGGCCCACAAAAAGCCATCGACGGGATTGAAGCCACCTATTCGGCTCTCTGTCGAAGCCATTATCTATCGGAAATCACGTAGGGTAGAAAACTACAACAGCATTTGGTGACAATTCACGCTAAAATAGACTTAATGGGGCAGGCGTTATATCGTAAATACCGTTCACGATCGCTCGATGAAATCATCGGGCAATCACACATTACCGCTATTTTGAAGCGGGCTATTGATGCAAACCGCATCGCACACGCCTACCTGCTCACCGGACCAAAGGGAGTTGGCAAGACCTCAATCGCGCGTATTCTCGCACACGAAATCAACAAATTGCCCTATAGCGACGAATCTTCACACCTCGATATTGTCGAAATTGATGCCGCCAGCAACAACAGTGTCGAGGATATCCGCGACCTACGTGAGCGAGTCCAAATAGCCCCGAGTAGTGCCGAAAAAAAGATTTATATCATTGACGAAGTTCATATGCTCAGTAAATCGGCATTTAACGCCCTGCTCAAGACGCTCGAGGAACCCCCTGAGCATGTCGTTTTTATCTTGGCAACGACCGATGTTGACAAACTGCCGGCCACCATACTGAGTCGTGTCCAGCGCTTCAACTTTCGGGCGGCGATTCCTGCTGACAATGCAAAGCACCTGCGGACGATTGCGGACGCCGAGGGTATTGCTATCGATGACGATGCCCTGAGCCTTATTGCTGAGCGGAGTGACGGTAGTTTTCGCAATAGTGTCAGTTTGCTCGACCAACTACGCCACGCAAGTGATGAAAGCATTAGCCGCGAGATTGTCGAGCGGGTGCTGGGCCTGGCCGACAGTGATATCGTGACCCAGTTACTCAACGCCTACGCGGAGGATGACCTCGGGAAAATCGTCGCGCTTGTTGATCACACTGAGGCCTACGGTACACCCGCAGTTATCTTGGCAGATCAGCTCATCGCTGCCCTCCGCCAGCATATTATCGATCAGCCGTCACTCCTTCCTCTACTAGATCGTCTGTTGGAAGTGCGACGAAGTGCCTGGCCGTACATAAAACTCCTTACCGCGCTAACAGCTGATATGAGCAGCCAACCCCCGAAAAGCAGTCCCAAAGTTACGACATTACCGACACCATCACACTCATCAACGTTAGGGAAGTTGCCTCCTGTTGATACAGCTCAACCAGCCCAAAAAGAGTCCCAAAAGCCGCCTGCGGAGCGAGAACCACCAGCCGTTTCGTCGTCGTTTCAGTGGGATTCATTCCTCGAGCGAGTAAAAGACAAGGCTCCGGGAGCATATAGCCTTCTCGGCAAGGCTGGGTATGATCTCTCGGCAAATACATTCACTCTCTACGCGGGCCGCGAATTCAACAAAAAACAACTCGAAAAATCACTGCCGGTTTTTGCGGAAATCCTCGAACAAATGAAGCTTTCTGATCACGACATTGTCATTAGCCCCAACGCAAAACCCCCCAAAGATGGCCAGACCGCAGCTATTGTTGCTATGATGGGGGGAGGAGAAGAGGTATCAGTCGATGGCTAAAAAAGAGGTCAGTGCTGGAAAAGTCCCCCCGCAAAATCTCGATGCGGAGATGAGTTTGATTGGCGCAGTCTTGATTGATGAAGAAGTTCTGGCCGATATTTCTGAGCACGTTACCCCAAAGGATTTCTATGACAAGCGTCACGCCACCATTTTTGGCGCGATGATGCGACTCTATGAACGGCACAAACCCGTTGACCTACTGACACTCACCGAGGAACTACGCAAAAAAGACCAGCTCGAAGCAGTTGGCGGCTCTGCCTATCTTTCTGAACTCACAAACTACGTCCCAACTGCTGCACACGCCGCCGCCTACGCCGAACTCGTCGCCCAAAAAGCCGTCCGTCGACGCCTCATAAAAGCCAGTGCCGATATTTCCGAACTTGGCTATGATGAAGAGACAACCACTGAGGAACTGCTCGAAAAAGCCGAAGCTGAGTTATTTAGCGTCAGCGATCAATCACTCAAGCAAGACCTGGTGAGTATCGAGAGTATTTTGACCGAAAGTTTTGACCGTATCGAAGAGCTTCACCGCAACAAAGGTCAGCTTCGCGGCATTCGCACCGGCTATCGTGATCTCGACAACATGACAGCCGGGTTGCAACGCAGTGATCTCGTTATTATTGCCGCTCGACCAGCTATGGGAAAAACGACATTGGTCACCAATCTTGCCTATAATGTGGCGACCATTGCAAAGCTTCCGGTACTTTTCTTTAGTCTCGAGATGAGTAAAGAGCAGCTCATCGACCGTATGCTCGCCGACGCTAGTGGGGTTGATAGCTGGAATATTCGTACCGGCAACCTGAGCGACGAAGATTTTAGCAAAATCAGCGAAGCGATGGGGGAGATGGCGGAAGCACCGATTTTTATCGATGATACGCCCGGACTTTCGGTGCTCGAGATGCGCACCAAAGCTCGCCGCGCCGCGCACGATCAGCCCCTCGGGCTCATCATCGTCGACTATTTGCAGTTGATGCAGACAAATGGCAACTATGCTGGTAACCGTGTTCAAGAGGTGAGCGAAATCAGCCGTGGGCTCAAGCTCATTGCTCGTGAGCTCAATGTCCCGCTCATTGCAATTAGCCAGTTGAGCCGTTCGGTCGAAAGTCGCAATCCGCCCATTCCGCAGCTTAGCGACCTGCGCGAGTCTGGTTCTATCGAGCAAGATGCCGACATCGTGTCATTTATTTATCGTCCTGGGTATTATGAGCCGGACAATGTCGACGTCCAAAATATCACCGATCTGATTATCGCCAAACATCGAAACGGACCTGTCGGTAAGATCCAGCTCTACTTCCACCCTGAGCGGCTACGCTTTATGTCACTCGACAAACGTCGGGACTAAGCCGCTTAAGCCCATTTGGTATTCGTGATATACTGGTGATATCTATGCGAGTTCGCGTCACCGATTTTTTGATTTACCGCTGGCGATATATTGTCAGCTACGGTTTCTTGATCGTCTGCGTCGGAGTTGTACTGTTCATCGCAAGCTTTTATGTACCTGGTGAACTGCGTGAAGCCGAACTTACCTCGAGTGTTCAGAGCGGCTCGCTCTCTATCAAGTCTCTGTCTCCGTCGATGGTTATCGATCTTCCATATCATGTATTGCAACGCGTCATCTTCAATATCTTTGGTGTGTCGACCTTTACGATCAAACTGCCCTCGCTGATCCTCGGTGTTGGAACGGTATTGGGCCTCTTTTTACTGCTAAGCACCTGGTTCCGCCGAAATGTCGCCGTGTTTGGGACGATCATCGCTGTTACCTCGACACAGTTTCTCTTTTTGGTACAAGACGGCACTCCAGGAATCATGCACACATTTGTCGCCGTCTGGTTATTGTTTGCAGCCACCTATGTCACGCGCCAAAAACTCTTTGGAACACTCTGGAAAGTCATCACACTTGTACTCATCGGTACTGCACTTTACTTACCGCTCGGCAGCTATTTGGTATTAGCCATCCTGACCACGTCGCTCTTTCATCCGCATATCCGCCATATTATCAAGCGGTTTTCACGTCTTCGATTTATTCTTGCGATCGTTCTCGGTTGTATCGCTATTACTCCTCTTATCTATGCTTCTATCCTCGACCCGGGCGTTGCTCGCACCTTACTGGGCATACCAGATCACTCGATCGATTTCTGGCGCAATACAACGCAAGTCGGTACAGATATCTCCGGCTTCGCCTCGCAGTCAACGGGCGCACTGGTTCGACCACTCTATTCGCTTAGTATCGTGCTGCTCGCTGGTATCGGACTTTACAAACTGATTACCTACAAATATACGGCGCGAAGCTACATCACGATGGTGTGGGGCGCGCTACTCATTCCGCTCATCATCCTCAACCCCGAACGCGTTACCGAAACATTTCCTCTCGCTGCGCTGTTGATGTCACTCGGCATCGCCACTCTCATCTCTGACTGGTACAAGCTCTTTCCGCGTAATCCCTACGCCAGAGTTGCGGGACTTATACCGCTGACAATTGTTATCATCGGTATCATGTCATTGAGCGTGCTGCGCTATATCGGAAACTATCAGTACAACTCAAGCATATTGTCGTTCTATTCAAAAGATCTGACGCTGCTCCAACGGCAACTTACCAATCTCAAGTCAACCAGCTCCAACACGATACTGTATGCTGGCCCGTCTGAGGCTGCATTTTATACCTTGGTAGCGCACTATGATAAGCGTTTTAGCGTTGACCGCTCATTTACTGCCTCAAATCAAATAGTCATCGTTGCACACGACGCTCGTACTCATATACCACCTCGCACCGAACTAAAAGAAATCGTCACCAACTCGCGAGCGACCGACGGCAACCGCTTCTATATCTATCAAACACCTTCAAAATAACGTATACTAAGACATGTTAATCCACGGGGAGGAATGAGAACTATGGCATTTAACCAAGTAAAGATGCTCAACGATTTACGCAAAGCCCAAAAAGACCTAGCCAAAGAAATTATCGAAGTAGAGGCAGGTGATGGAGCAGTCGTCGTACAAATTACGGGTGAGCTCAAAGTAAAAAGCGTCAAGATTGATCCAGCATACGTTGATCTCGACGATATCAGCGAACTCGAGCACTGGATCGAAATTGCTATTCGCGATGGTATGGCAAAAGCTCAAGAAGTTGCTGCTGAACGCATGAAACCACTCATGGGTGGCCTCGGAAATCTCGGTCTGTAACCCGCATGAGCGCGCAACTATTGCCCGAGGCGCTGCTGCGTGTTATCGATGAACTCGGACGGCTCCCTGGAGTGGGTGCCCGTACCGCCGAGCGGTACGCCTATTTCTTGCTTCGTGCCGACACGCGGACAGCCGATAGTCTGGCAACATCCATTGCAACACTTCACAGCGGCGTCAAGACATGTCCAGTAACGTTTGCTCTTATCGACGCGAACCAAGAAGTATCGCCACTCTACGACGGACGAGAACGCAACAAAAGACTCATCGCAGTCGTCGAGGAACCGCTCGATATCGTTGCCCTAGAGCGGACAGGACAATTCAAGGGGACCTACCATGTCCTAGGAGGCGCAATTTCACCGATTGATGGCGTTGGCCCCGAGCAACTGCATATCCCCGAGCTCCTCAAGCGTATCAAAATTGATAGCGTTGAAGAGGTTATCATAGCCACCAATGCCAGCGTTGAAGGTGAGTCAACTGCACTCTTTATTCAGCGGCAAATCCAAGAGGCAAAACTAGATACCAAACTAACGCGGCTCGCCCGCGGCATTCCTGTCGGTGTCGACCTCGAGTATGCCGACCAAATCACCCTCAGCCACGCACTTGAAGGCAGACGCGTCTTGTAATTCATCTCCAGAGGGCTCGAATGCCTCACTCAAGCTATCTGGAAATGAGGTAGGAACGTCGGACGTGCCAGGGGTGGCTGCAGCAGATCGCCGCTGCCACCCCTGGCCAGTGCCCGAACTCAGGCGGCCAGCGAGCGCGCGTCGGGGCGCATCACCTCCATCTCCGCGGCGAACAGCTCGGCACTGCTGCCGACCAGCCGAACGAGCCACTGCTCGCCGGTACCGGCCTTGTCCGCTGCGGCCTGCCGCAGCGCGGCCTCGACCGACTGGGGGTTGTTGGCCACCATGGAGTCGGTCGCCGCGACCACGGCCTTGATCTCCGCCACGAAGGCGGCGGCCCGCGTCGGGTCGGGCGACTGGGCGATATGGAAGAGGGGGTTGTAGCTGTCGACGAATCGCAAAGGGAGTTCCTACCTTTCGGACACTAGCGGCGTTCACCACCAGGACGATACTCATCTCGGTCGAGAGAGCCATATATATATTATATCATACTTAACAAAATAATACAACATTTGCTACAATAGGAACAATGTACACGACAGCTATCTCACAGATCTCTGATGCCGCATCAGTTGTCATCATCCAGGGCGAAAATCCTGATGGTGATAGCTTGGGTAGTTCGCTTGCTCTCGAGGAACTACTCGGCGAACAAGGCAAGCGTGTTACGATGTACTGCGCGATCGATATGCCAAAGTACCTCCGATATATCAGAGGCTGGGATAGAGTGGTCAATGAGTTTCCTTTTGATGCCGACCTGGCTATCGTCGTTGACACCGCCGCCGAAGCCTTACTCGAAAAATGTCTGGCCGTACCAGGGGCGCGACACTATCTCGAGACACATCCGGTGATTGTGCTCGACCACCATGGTGAAAATGATGAGGACGAAAGCCTCAATGATCTTTCCTTTAGCCACGAATTCGTCATGTCGTCCTCGGCGGCTTCGACTGGTGAACTCATCTATGAACTTGTCAGAGAAGCCTCGTGGCAGCTCACTCCCTCAGCAGCCGAATACCTCTATATCTCCATCGCGGCAGACACGCTCGGCATGACAACCCAGTCGGCAACTGCTGCGACGTTTCAAACTGTCGCCGATTTGGTCAAGGCGGGCGCCATTCCTGCTGAGATCGAGTTACGCCGCCGTGAGTATATGAAAAAACCCGCCGATATCCTCGCCTACAAGGCACAACTCATCGAACGCATTGAGTACCATTTGGATGGCAAGCTGGCCACCGTCCACATTCCGTGGGAAGATATTGCCGAATACAGCGACCGCTACAACCCAAGTGTTCTCGTGCTTGACGAGATGCGTCTGGTCGAGGGCGTCGAAGTAGCCTGCGCTATAAAAACCTATCCCGATGGCAAACTAACGGGCAAGCTGCGGTGCAACACACCCGTTGCCAATATGATCGCTGGTTATTTCGGCGGCGGCGGACATAGCTATGCTGCTGGCTACAAGATACACGACGCCTACGATGCCGCGCTGCACGAGCTACTCACGGCAACCGACAAAGCGCTAAGGGAATACCATGACACTCAGACTTCATAATACTCGCACACAGCAGGTCGAAGTATTTGAGCCGCTAAATAGCGAAAAGGTGACGCTGTACACCTGCGGCCCAACAGTTTATGATTATCTGCACGTCGGTAACTGGACTGCCTATATCTACTGGGATATCCTGGTCCGTACGCTTATTGCTAGCAGCTACCGAGTCGAGCGAGTGATGAACATTACCGATGTCGGCCATCTTGTCAGCGATGCAGACGAAGGTGAGGATAAACTTGAAAAGGGTGCTCGGCGCGAAGGCAAAACAGCCTGGGAGATTGCCGAATTTTACGCTGAGGATTTCGTGGCGGGTATGGAAAAACTTGGGCTACTCCCTCCCGAACATCTCGTCAAAGCAACAGATTTTATTGATCAACAGCTCGATCTCGTGCGTATTCTCAAAGATAAGGGTGTTACTTACCAAACAACCGATGGTATCTACTTTGATACGGCAAAGTTTCCAAGCTACGCTGAGTTTGCTCACCTCGACCTCGCGGCGCAAAAAGCCGGCGCTCGGGTAGAACAAAACACCCAAAAACGCCAGCCTTGGGACTTCGCACTATGGAAATTTACTCCGGCGGGCGAAAACCGTGATATGCAGTGGCCGACACCAGACGATTTGTTAGAATTACCGACTGGCTCGGCCGAGATAATGGGCTTTCCTGGCTGGCACCTGGAGTGCTCAGCGATGGCCATGAGTATCCTGGGCCCAACAATTGATATTCATACTGGTGGCATCGACCATATACCAGTGCATCACACCAATGAGATCGCTCAGAGTGAAGCCGCGAGCGGTCAGCGATTTGCAACTGTTTGGTTGCACAACAATCACCTAAAAATTGATGGTACAAAAGTCAGCAAAAGCCTTGGCAACACCTACACATTGCAGCAGCTAGAAGAGAACGGCTACTCTGCCATGGACCTGCGGCTTTTTGTGCTACAGGGTCAATTCCAAAATGAAGGCAACTTTACCTTCGATAACCTTGCTTCGGCCAAAAATCGTCTCGAAAAATGGCGTTCCTATGCGGTATTGCGGCATCAAACGCACGATCGACTTGACGATGACAATCAAAAAAACGACGCTGAGCGCGGCTCAATCTCGCTGTTAGCGGCCAGCGGAGCACTGCGCGAAGCACTGCAGGACAACCTAAACACGCCCGAAGCGTTGCGGGTTATCGACCAAGCTTTTAGTTCACTTGATAGTTGTCGTCTTGATGATATTCACCACCATGGATTAATTGAGTTCATTCGAGCCATCGATGAGCTACTCGGCCTGCAGCTTGAGCAGTCTACGCCAGATATCGACGACGACGCTAAGCGACTGATCATCGAACGACAACGTGCCCGTGATGCAAAAGACTGGCAAGCGTCCGACAGGTTGCGCGACCAATTAGCCAAAAAGAAGATTCTTATCAACGACACACCTCACGGTAGCAGATGGCAATGGGCCTAGGGGCACTAGGTCGCCTGCGACTTATCTATTTTTGTTTTGGGCTGATGTTTTGGTATGGGATCGAACAGCTCTTTCTTGACAATATCCTCCAGGACCCGTCGGCTCGCGCCGTTGTCACTACGGTATGGGCTGTGACGTTTCTCTTATCTGATATCCCGAGCGGTATTATCGCCGATCGCATCGGACGCAAACGCGCTCTCATCACCGCCAGTCTCTTTCAACTTTTATCACTCTGCATCCTGGCAATCAGTCCTTCACTCCTAGTCTATGGTATCGGCGCGGCATTCTATGCACTCTACACGGCATTTCAAAACGGCGCCTTCCAGGCCTTTTTGTATGATCACTTGTTGTCAGAGGGTCGTGAACGACGTTATGCACGCTATATGGGCCAAGCCAGCGCGCTCTTTCTACTGGGAGCAGGTGTTGCTAATGCACTCAGTGGTATCATCGCCGAATACTCAAACCTCCGTGTGCCGTATCTACTGTCGATTTTGCCAGCTCTTGTCGCACTTGCGACCATCATGACACTACGCGAACCGTCACGTCACAAGGAGAGCGAGCTCAGTGGCTGGCGTGCTCATGCAAAAGATATCATCACCGTGATTGCATCACGTCCAATTATTTGGGTTCTTGGATTGATATTTTTTGCAGCCAACGCGTTTTGGTTGACGGTCGGCGAATTTGGCCAGGTGTACATTCTTTCCTTTGGGGTCAGTGCCGCTGTACTCGGGTTACTTTGGGCACTCACGGCACTCATCTCAGGTCTGGCGCAGTTTACATCGCACTGGGTCAAAAACCGTATTGCGCACATCTCATTCGTATTCATCATCTTTTTGGTTGCTTTCGCCCTTATACAGTCATGGGTTGGTATCGGCTTATTCATCGTTATTTATGCGATTACTGGTCTTTTGGAAACGATTGCTGACGCCGCAATCCAACACCACACCCCCAGCAAGGTACGCGCCAGTGTCTTTTCGACAGTCAGCTTCGCAGCCAACGCTGCAGCAATCCCGCTTATTTGGTGGTTCAATAGTATTTTCTCTCGGCCAGGGTATCACTCAGGCAAATGTGGCTATGTCGTGGCTCATCACGGTCGTTGTACTCATGAGCCTTATAGGATACAAGCTAGTGCGGCGTTCGTCGCCGAGTAGCTAATCCTCGCCACTGAGCTTTTTTGCCAATTTGACGAGTGGTTTTTGCTGCTGCTTTTGGTGATCTCGTGAACGCTCCAAATAATCTTCGACGAGCACTTTGATACAGCCCGCCACGGGGATAGAGATAATCGCTCCAGTAATGCCAAAGACATAAATACCGATAGTAACGGCGGCCAAAATCGCCAGCGGCGAAAGCTCAATCCGCCGCGATTGGATGGTAGGTGCGATGAAGTTTCCCTCTATCTGTGAGTAAATGAGGAAGTAAATAGCAAAGATAACTGCCGCTGGCACGCTATTGATGAGAAGAAGCAGGGTGATGATCATAGCTCCGATCGGTGCACCGAAGAGGGGAATAAGTGAAAGCGTAAAAAGCATCGCAACGGTCGGCAGCGCTAGATTTGAAGGTACTTCAGGAAAAAACTGGCTCAAAATAAACACTGTCAGTCCCGCGAACAATCCATCAATGCCAGATACCGTCAACTGCCCACCTACGTAGCCTTCCACGACCGCGTGCATTTTACCAAGAAGACGCTTATGCGAAGTGATTTTTTTGTCATCCTTATAAACCGACCACAATCGGTTCAGCCACGTTGGGCCTTCGATCAACATCAAAAACGTCAAGACGAGCGTGAGAGTAGCCGCCATCATCCAGCCAAATGCCGAACCAATGCCTGATATAAAATTGCCGCCGAGATCTCTCGCAAAACGTCCTGCATCTGCTTGAATCGCCGCAACGGCCTGATCAATTTGAGGCTGAATATGGTATTTTTCGATCAAATTACCAAGCCCGCGCCATTGATTTGACATCTCTCTGACTAGTGTTGGTGCCGAATCAATGAACTTTGCTGTCTGTTGGACGATAGGTGGCACCACCAAAAACACGACTACTGCCAGCATGCCGATCACCGCCATAAAAGCTATCGCTGTGCTAAGTGTTCGACTCCGATCAGGCAAGCGGCGCGCCATCCATGAGACTGGGCCATTTAGTGCCAACGCCAAAAATAGAGCTGTTCCGATAATAAATAGCGGCATGCGAGCGCTATAGAGAGCGAGGATGGCGAATGCAAACCCAATTACTACGAGCCAAAACCGTACAAATGTTTTTGTGTCAATCTCGATACGAACTTTCATGCCTATGATTATACCACCGTTGGTAGTGAGATGCGAATAACTCTTAATTATTGCTGGACTACGTCAATACGGCAATCAGCGCCAATAGTACGAGGAGGCTGCCGGCCAGCATGGAGATAGCTACCGTCATGCGGTTGGGATAATAGTCAACCTTGTCAGAAACAACTGGGCGCGAAACAGGCTTTTTCTGGGGCGCCTTCTTGGCTGCTGATACTTTCCTTGAGGGAGTGGATTTCTTTGAGGTTGATTTTGTAGCCATGACCTAAGTGTAGACTACCGGCCGAATCGGTGCAACCTGCTTATGCTATACTACCTCTATGACTAGTGCCGAACTATTTGAGTATTACTTTCCTCCTCACATAGGTGGTAGGGGCGCGCGAAAAAAGCAGGTGAAAAGCATCGCCACAATCATTGTCGATACCGAAAACCTTGTTACGATAAACCTATCTGAGTCCTCTTTTTGGACTATTCATCCCCAACGGCTTGATGCAATTCGACAGGCATTCACCAAACGTAAGCAATGGGAAAGTACAAAGGATTCCTCTATCATCGTGAGTCATCATGGCAGTATTTCTGCCTATACCCGGCATGACGGAGATACGTTTGCGAGTATCCTTTTTGGCGATGTTGACACCATCCTCCTAGCGACATCACTCACTGAAAACGAACGAGAGCGCGTTATGTTGACCGCCCGCCAACATCATATTAGAGGCAGTCGTGTTGAAGCGGTAGCTCACCTAACGCACACTGCCGACCTCGCTGCAGCATCAGTTCATCAAGCAGAGTTTTTGGGACTCATCCTAGGTGATGTCGTACCATATCCCTCAATTCACAAGTCACTGGCTCATGCCAAACAGCAAGGAATATCGATACAGTATATTTCGCGAGACACTCATGCATTTGTATCTGGCGTTGCTCACGCGGTAGGGCTATTGCCCCCCATAAAAGAGGCCGATCGATTCAATCGCCACCTGCCACCAAGAGAGACCACTGTGCTATCAGAATGTACGAAATCAGCTTACGATGCCGTATATAAGACAACTGATCCGACAACGCTGGTTGCGCACCATCCTCTGCCGCCAATTATCGACATGCTTAGTCGCTATCGTTCACGCCTGTGGTGAGATGAATTGAGTAGCTCGATGTCGGCAAAGTCTTTTTTGCGGCCAAGATGATGCTTGCATTCGATCAATTGCTTGACACTCATAAACGATACGTCATCCTTTTGGAATGCATCTTTCTTGAGTGCTTTTAGGTCGCGCCCCATCCACGACCGCATGAGGTTGTAGCCGTTGTGCGAAAGGATCTTTTTGCCATTATCCTGGACGTATTCCTTCCATCCTTTTTCGTCACGGTAAAATCGGTATATATCGTCATTCACGACAAGGTCGGTATCACGGGTTGTGCGCAACCCTAGCACTTCCATGACGCCACCACCAATCACGACGTAGTGATCGGAGTTGAGTTCGAGCCGTTTGACCATTTCGACCACTGACCTCGTTGCTCCTGGATGCGCTTCAATAGCCGCATTGAGGGTCGGAAATATCTGTTCTTTACCAAGTAGATTTGTCATTCCATACTCATCAAACTGCGTTCGGAGCTGCGGCGAAACGTGGGCGAAACCGAGCGTTATATTGTCGATACCCAGGTGACGATGAAGCTGTTTCATGGCCTCGACAGCAGTATAATCAATACTCTCAATCGCACCCGCATCAACAATTACTTGGCGGACAGGTTCTTTTGCGGTCCTGATGGCCGCCTTGAGACGTGATACGAAATAGCTGATATTCTCAAAAAAGAGCGAGCCATCAAAACTATAGACGAGTAGCCCATCGGGGCTCGACCGAAAGCGATGGTGAGAATCAATTCGCTGTTGGGCCCAGTCTGACAATTTGCCATCACGAAGCAAAATATCGTCCTTCGGTCGATACTGACGGCTGAGGCGTTCCATCAATGATACAATCACCGCAATCAACACACCTTGCTGTACCCCTAGGAGCGCCACACCGACAAGCGCAATCATTGCGATGAAAAACTCGGTGCGATGTGCTCGCCAAATATAGACTAGCTCTTGTACGCGAATCAAGTGAAAACCGACCATGCAAACAACTGAAGCCAGAGCAGCAACCGGCATATGGACAAAGAGTGTCGATCCAAAGAGCAAGAGAAGCCCGATCAGGATACTCATGTAAACATTGACCAGCTGCGTTTTGCCGCCCGCCATATCGGCAGCCTGAGAACGCGGCGGGCTACCGTTGATAGCGAATCCGCGCGTAAGTGCCGAGACTGCGTTAGCAAATCCAAGACTAATGAGATCGGTGTTAAGTCGTATTTTGTCATCATGCTCAGCAGCCTGCGAACGGATGACTGCCGAACTTTGCGCCAAAATAACCAGCGCGATAGCCAGTGCTGCCGGAAACAGTGTCATGATGAGTCCTGGTGTAAATTGAGGAACTGTCAGCGTCGGTAAACCAGCAGGCAGCGCACCAACCAGTTTGACGCCGTAGGCAGCGACAGCAAAACTACTGCTGAGTATCGTTGCCGCAACCAAGGCCAACAACTCTGCCGGGTAGCGCGTATGCCTAAGGATGAGAATAAGTCCTACCACAAGCACCGAGATGGTTACTGTCATAGTATTAATCGTTCCCGCGTGAGCGATGATCCCTGTTATTTTTTGCAGTAAATTGCCAGACTGCTCAATACCGAGCATTTCCGGAAGTTTACCAAGTATCAATTGCACACCGACACCAGCCAAAAAACCCACTAGCACGGGGCGCGAAATCAAATCTGCCAAAAAACCGAGTTTGCTGACACCCATCAGTATCAGCAAGACCGCTGTCAATAACCCCAGGAGGACAATAGCATTGGTATAGTCGGGGCTTCCGGCGGCAGCCACCAGACCGGCACCCGACGCCACAAGCGCCGCCGTTGCTGAGTCGGCCCCGACCACAAGACGTCTGGTGTGGGCGAAAATAGCAAAGACGATGGGTGCAAAAAGCGCACTATAGAGTCCAGCCTGTGGTGGCAACCCAACGATAGCAGCAAAGCCGAGTGATTCAGGTACCGCGATGGCAGTGACGACAAGTGCCGCCAGTAAGTCAGATTTGACATACCGCCTCTTATAGCCCTCAAAACTAGGCAAAAAGAATCGTGACATATAGCTTTAGCTTACGCCGTAATACTACCTCTGTCAAATACCGTAATCAAGGTCTTTTTCGCCAGTACGAATAAAGTGCAGTACGCGCTCAGCCGTGACGGGCTTATAGGGATCGAAGTGGCCCGATTCATCAGTATTGATGAGGTGCAGGAAGCGATTTGCATCATCGCCAATGGTCACCATAGCGGGCTCTGCTATCCCGTCACGTACCTGCGGAAAGCCTGCCGCGGCGAGAAGCGCATTACAGAGACATACACTGCCATCAGTCCGCATCATCGCCACACGACGCTTGGGATGCTCTGGCGGCAACTCAGCGGCACCAACTTTTCGTAGATAATCTTCCATGGGTTCGGCAGTACACTGATACCCGATAGTCGGCTTTCCGTGAGCATCAACTCCGTGATGCGCGGTACGCAGGTGTCCGATGTCGCAAATCCGCTTGCGAGCAGGATATACGTCGGCATCGCTCACCGTGCCAGGTACTCGTCCCACTTTGATAGGGAAACCAGACGGCGAAGCGTTGGGATCAGTGTAGACATCAAGGCCACTTTCACTCGCAATTTCATCGATAATTCGCCGTTTCAGCTCAGGATCCCATCCCGACTCCTGAGCGAGCGCAAAGGCGGTACCCACCTGCACGCCGCGCGCGCCAGACAGAAGTGCATCTTCATAATCCTCGTGGGTTCCGCGCTGGCCAGCTAGCCAAAATGTTAATCCCATTTCGAGCATCTGACTGAGGTCGGCAAGATCTTGCTCGGTGTAAACCGGTTCGCCGCGCTCGTTTTTGGCACTGCCGCGCGGCGGCGCATTGTGACCACCCGCTGTTGGCGCCTCGATGACATAGCCGTCGGGAGCAAATTCTTGTTCGCTCATGCGACGCGCCAGATCATGATGAGTAATAATCGCGAGAAATGCCGGATGATTCATTGTATCAAGGTCAGGCGCGTACCGACCGAGATCGAGCGGCATCGCAAACCGACTCGGCCCCTGACCCTGTGTATGAATACCATGCAAAATCGGCTCGCCTTGATTATGTTTGATCTTATGAATCAGCTCTGGTATCTGATCGGGTATGCCGGCACCCATGATGGCCACATCGATACCACCCATCATTGCGCCAGCGAGCACGTGCATATTTGGTCGATCGAGTTTCGTCAGGAGATTGAGCCCAGTCTTGCCATTGGGGCCAGCACCGATACGCGCCAGATAGGCCTCGGCGTATGCTCCTAGCACCGTCATATCGACTGTAATGCTGGTCTCACGTGTGTTGTGATTGAACATTGACAATTGACGATACCAGAGTGACTGACCCTCTGGTCGTTCACCGCCTTCCTGAAAAAACAATCTGAGTGCACGGTCGGCAATCGCTTGATTGGGGAATGTCGCCAAAGCCTCGCGCATCTCGCCGGTGGGGTCGCCATCTTGTAATCGCCGCGAAAGCACCTCAGCAATCGCCGTACCCGAGATAACACCGACCGTACTGCGTCCAGTAGCTCGTGCCAGCCGATAATCAGAGACAGCCACCCCCATACCACCCTGAATAATATCCCAATTTCGCTCCCTAAAGGTTTCTTTAGTCACTCGCAACGCTCCTCTCGCTATTGTCATTATTGTACGCGTCAGACGTGCAAATCAAAAGCAAAAGCAGGTCAAAACGAACACTATAGGTAGTTAATTAATCATCGTCATCAACATCAAAATCAAGCAACACCACACCATATACTACCGCCAACATGGCGAACAAGTAGAGGACTACCTTTTCATTGCCAGGCCAAACGTATTCAACGACAAATGTCGCTATACCGATCAAGATACCGAGCCAGATCAACAAGGTTCTCAGAAAATTACCTGATTTTTGGACAGGCCTCTCGTGCATATATTTTTTTACCATACATCCTCCTCGTTTATAGCTATAGCATATGCTAAGCAGCGGGGGATAGCAATAGTAACGCCTCTCGTGGTATACTGCTGAAGCAATTTGCTGTTGCAATAATGGGGTGTCGCCAAGTGGTAAGGCACATGGTTTTGGTCCATGCATTCGGGGGTTCGAATCCCTCCACCCCAGCCAAATTCGGACTTTTTAGGAATTGGTCGCCCATTTGGGCGGCTTTTTCTTTGGTTGCGCAGAGCGCAAGCCAGATGTTTTCTTGGGGGGAATTGGAATTGGTGCGCGGCAGGAGCCGCGCTTGTTTTTTAGATAAAAAGAGGTTCAATCCGTCAATTTCAGCAAACGTGGCTTTTATGGCTGTCGGCTCGGCGTTTTCTGCTATTTTCTTGAGAGAAACAGCCATTTTTAGCCACTGGCGCATAGGTTCAACCCACGCATTAGCGGCAAGCGTTAGCTTGCCAATTTGCTCGTCCAGCGACTTCTTTTCGCTCATCAGTTCGGCTTGTTTGGCTTTGTATGTTGGCTGGTCAATATCTTGGTCTAAATAGCCGTCAAGAAGTCGCTGTAACTTGCCTTGCAAGTTACGCACATTGTCTTGTGCTTGGGCTATAAATGCGCCAGTGGTTCGCTCGGCTGTTTTCTCGTCCTCGTTCAGCATTTTGTTTAGTGTGTTTGCCCACGCACTCGGCAGGGCGTAGCCCTGCAAAATGTCAGATAATTGCGCCACAAGTTGCGGTTCGGTTACAGCTGGCTCGGTGCATTTCATAATTTTGCTTTTGCGCGTGCAACGGTAATAGGTATATTCGTGTATATTGCCATTCTTTTGGTGTTTTATCTTTTTCTCGGCAGTAATCGCCATATTGCACGCGCCGCAGGTCAGTAAGCCGCACAAGGCTTGTGGCGCATTTGCGCCTTTTCGCTTGTGTCCGCGCTGTTCCAGTACGGATTGCACCGCGTCAAACAGTTTCTTGGACATAATCGTCGCATGCTTGCCCTCGTAGACTTCGCCAGCATATCTAAAATGTCCGTAGTAAAACGGATTTGTCAGCATATATTTGATTTGGTCTTTTTTCAGCGGCAAGCCACCGCTGGTTTTTATACCGTTATCTGCAAAATAGTCGGCAATTTCCTGTAAGCCTTTGTCGCCTTTACTGTATAACTCAAAAGCCGATACAACCAGCGGCGCACGCCGTTTATCTACAGCAATGGTGCGGGTACGTACATCATTTATGTAACCAAGCGGTGCAAGTCCGGGCATTTCGCCGCGCCTGACTTTCTGGCGCAAACCGCGCTTGGTGTTTTCAGACAAATTGTCTACATAATACTTGCTCTGTCCAAACGCAATAGACAGCATAAACTTACCCTGACTGGTATTCTCAAACCAAAATGTTGGGAACTTTAACACCTGTAGGCACATTTGGTCTAACAAATAGACAATTTGTCCGCCGTCCACCGAGTTACGCGCCAATCTGTCGGGGTGCCACGCAATAATGCCATTGGCTTCGCCAGCTTCAATGCGAGCAAGCATTGATCCGAACTTCGGGCGACCTGGTATTTTGGCGGTGCGTTTTTCAATAATGGTGTCTACGATTTGCAAGCCGTTATCTCTGGCGTATTTCCGAAGTTCGGCAATTTGCGCCTCAATGGACAAAACTTGTTTGTCCTCTACGTCTGTACTCTTGCGAGCGTATAAAAAGTATTTTTCGCGCATAGTTTCACCCCCTAAAACTTAAATGACCGTCCTGGTGCAACCAACCTAGAAGAACTAGATTGTCCAAGACGGCCATTAAAGCCCTCAAATAAAACAATTCTTCACTGGTTGGTTGCTCTTTCATTATACCAAGGAAAACCGCCTGCGGCGGTCTAAAAACAAGCGCGGCTCCTGCCGCGCACCAATTCCAATTCCCCCCCCCAAGAAAACATCTGGCTTGCGCTCTGCGCAACCAAAGAAAAAGCCGCCCAAATGGGCGACCAATTCCTAAAAAGTCCGAATTTGGCTCAATTTTACAACGAAGCTAGAACCTATTTCCAACACAAAGTCTAAACCAAGCCCCGCCAGCCCTGACTTTTACAATTTTTCTATCTTTTACCCCCGCCGTACATCATTTTTAATTGAGAAAAAGTCAGGTCTGTCGGGTCGGTTGCGCTGGAGTGCATGGCAGTTGAATATGATTATAGATAGTAATCCAAAGCGTATGCCGCGCTCCAATTCTTTATACTTGTAGCCTTATGGTCAGTTACATGCTACATCGCTATTTGGGTCATTACTCAACGCTAGGTAGGCGTCTATTTATAATGACCGATTATCTACCAAGTTTCACTTACGGCCGCTGTAGCGCTAGTTCATTTGTGTCCATATTACGCCTCAGCTGAGCATAGTTTACTGCTACGTCAACTTCTTCATGGTCGGTAAGCGCGTAGCCTCTATATATTAGACCAGACTGCAGTCCCGCAAGGTGTCCAATGCCCCAAACCAGTAACAGCTTGGCCGCTGAGTTATCGGCTAGTGCAGTATCTATGCCTTCCAGTGCTATCTGATTGCGTGCATGTATTGTAACCCCGTCCCGTCTTTTATTACGCCGCGTGCCGTTTGCTATCGCATCTATGTCCTTTTTGAGCAAGTCAAAAATAAGTTCGTCCATAATATCCGATCCTCTGTTGGCAGCTTTTTCTAGCTTATGGTTTAAACGGCGCGCATTAATCCAATTTCCCGTAAGTGTTAAAAGGCCTGAACGGCGGACGTAATCAGCCTCTGTGATATCGTGATTTTCAGCATCTGAAATATTAAACATATCAGAGTCACACTGAGTAGTGTAATTGCTATAGTCTTCTACTAATATAAGATTATCGGCAGATATGTCAGTTCTGGCTTCTTGAACTCTAGTTTTTAGAGATTCTATAGGATTTGTCGGTGGAGTCATTTTATCATCTGATGAAATTGTCTCATAGTGAACAGTAAAGCCATTATTTTGTCTCGTCGTAATATAATTGCCTAACTTTCTGTAGTAGTCAGGCGTGCCAACATGAACAACAGAGACAATGTCAATCTGTGAGCCACTATCCAGGTGCTCAAATTTGTTTATGGGAGTCGCTATTTTCCATTCAGACATGTATAATGACATTATACACTAACTTTATTATTATGTCAACTCTTACGACGCTCTTACCTCTGTTAGCTCATGATATTGTGTGGTATTCTGCACTCCAGCGCAACCGACCCGACAGACCTGACTTTTTCTCAATTAAAAATGATGTACGGCGGGGGTAAAAGATAGAAAAATTGTAAAAGTCAGGTCTGGCGGGGCTTGGTTTAGACTTTGTGTTGGAAATAGGTTCTAGCTTCGTTGTAAAATTGAGCCAAGAAAATATCTCTTTTGCCACAAGAACAAAAGAGATATTTTCTTTTCCTGTATATTAGCCTCTTTACTTATTCTGCGATGCAGGGTGCTTGATACGCCTCTCTAGGATAGAGGCCTCAGTTGATTAGTCAAGGTGTTTCAGGGAATTAGATCCGAGCTCACCACAATTATTGCTCACTTTGAGACGATCCGAAATACGCTCAAACAGTGCAATTCGTCAACCTTCTAGCACACAACCAACAAGATTCACCACACCGAGCTGAAATTTTCAAAGACATGCCTTTTTGATATTTGTTTGATTAACTGAACAAATCTGGGCGAGCACTGTAGAGCAATGAAATAAACACAATGATATCTACTATGACGTGTATGCTTATAGTCACCAGAAGACTCCGAGTAACATGGAATACATAACCTTGGTATAGGGCATAAGCTAGAACTAATGGGACAATCCAACCCCTAAAACCCATAGCAAATAGAAAGCTCGTAAACATAGAACTTTGGATAATGTTTGCTAACCAAAACGGCAAGTAGCGTTTTGCAATGGCCAGCACGAGGGCTATAAAGAAAAATTCCTCCCATACGCCTACCGCCATAATAGACGCAAACGATACAAGAATGTTGACTGTCGTATCCATATGCCAGCTAAAATGGGCATTCGTCGTTAGAAAATAAAGCGGTTGCCAAAATGCTGTCATCACCGCTGCAAACACCACATACTTAACCTCGTTTCTTGTCCAGCGACGACGGAAGTTAAGCCCAAGATGGATAAATGAATGTTCATCATAACGCCTAGCTAGTCCATAAGGTACTAAGACGGATGCCGCCAGGCCAAGGGTCATAAATATTAAATAATATGGCTTAACCTCTGTACCAATTGGCGTAATCGCTAGCATTGCCACTCCCAACCATAGCCAGAGCATATAGTTACGCTCTCGACTGTGACGAAGACTGATTAGTACCAGAAGTGATAGAGCAATCAGAATGTAACCGATCACCTGACTTAACCGCGTAACTATCGTTATATAACCCCCAGCGAGGGGAAGGGCCATACCCAGAAACTGTCTGCTGGCAGGTGAAAGATATACTACTATAGCTGTCTCCGCGCTACCTTGTTATAAAAATATTTAATAGTTGAGGATGATGGGCATTGATCAAAGCTAAATACAATACGAAATCGATCGTCAGGTGAATCGCAATAATATATACCAGGTTATCGGTCCGACGAAATACTAGACCCTGGAGCAGCGCAAAGGGATAGATAATAAATGGAGCCCAGCCACGAAACCCTAGCTCATATAAAAATGAGGTGAATAGTAGTGCTTGTACAAGATTTGCTTGATGAAACGGCATATGCCGTTTAAGTAGCGCCAATACCGTAACAATAAAGAACAGCTCATCCCAAATGCCTAAGCCGTTCGTACCAAGAAACAAAATGAATAAATGGTATGGGTCATTCTCAACTACCCAATTCTGATACGCTCCCGTCGTCTGCATCCAATACGGCAATATGAGATAACTCAATATACACGCCAAAAGCAGATACCCAACGTGTCCCCGGGTCCAAGTGTGCCGTCCGATTGGAAAGCGTATTACAGATTCTTTGTACAAGAATCGTGTTACCACAAACGGTATGAGCACAGCTAGCCCTATCAACGCGCCCATCGATATTATGTGCATAAGATCTATACTCGTACCTATTGGCGCAACCCCAATAATTGCAATAGACAAGAATATGAGTAGCGCATGTCGACTATACGCACGGGTTGCACCAAAGGTCATCAGTGCGCCAACCCCCAGAACAGTCACGCCCTCTATTTTCTGGCCAAGCGGAATCATTAGCAAAGTACCGATTACCAAGAACAGTAGACTAAGATACATCCACCAATCATGATTCGACAGTGGTCGCTCGTGACGCCATTTATTGCGAGTACTTTGCTGATGAGAGCTTAACTTTTCCACTAGAGTATTCATTGAAGTGTTTAACAGAAAAAGCGAACCTGTAATTATTTTATAAACCACGGATCATTGTAACATAGCCAATGACTCAAAGTAGAACTAACCTATCGTGTGGTAGTTTTTCTTAACTTGTAAACCCTACCTGTGCTATAACTAAGCGTAAGGGCTAATAAACTATATCGAAAGGGCAAGAATATGAGTAAAAACGTAAAAGGGTTTGGCGTAGTTGAAATAGTGCTTGTTGTGGTTGTTGTCGGGTTGATTGGCGTGCTAGGATGGATGTTCTTTAATAAACAGAAGGAAACGAAGACGAGCGACAACACAGCCAGCAATAGTGCACAGCAATCTGATCAAACAAAAATTACACAAACAACGACAGAAACAGAGCAACCTAAAGATACTTCTGGTGCAGTTTCAATTTACCCAAGCAAAAGTGATGGGACAACCTCTAAAGACTTCTACACCGTGGTGCTACCGAAAGGCTGGTCAGTCGAAAAGGTGTTTGAGCCATATAATATCGTCAAGACGATCGGTAATGAAAAATACCTTATTAGCTCATTTGTACACGAAGGCTCTGAGTCAAACTTAATGGAACAAAGATTTGATGAAGGGATTACTGCTGTCAGTTCTGTCAAAACCAAGGCTGGCACCACTATACATATCCTCAAAACACCAACGACGTTATTTCTCGCGACCTGCGCACCCTCGGGTGATAATTGCTATTTGCAGCTAAACGGAAAGAAGCTGTATATTCATCTCTACCAAATAGTTCCTGGAGCCCAAACAGCAACAAATATTGATTACTCGTCGGCTTCAGCCAAGGAGATAATTAGCGATCTCGAGAATATCGCAAAATCACTTAGCATTTAGTCTTTTAAAATAAGAGGTAAGCCACAACAAAAAAGTGAACTTTGCCATTGCTTTTACTGTCATGTCTACGGAAAGAGGGCGATCCAGTCACTCGGTTACAACTGTGTTATACTAGAAGTAGCTAGATCATTCTAAGACCTCTTATTTCACTACCAAATATCTCTTCTTACAGTCCTTTGGCTCAATACACAACTTAAAAGAAGGGGTTTCTCATGATTTCATTTATCTGGCCACCCGGTGAACCGATGGTCGCTGGTACTGGTGGGTCCGAAACCTACACCGCAGGACACATCCGCGAGCTGCGACGGCGCGGAATAGATGCCCAAGTAGTGACACTCGGCCACGGCACCAAAGATGGTCGACAAGATTTCACCGACATTCCATTTACTGCACTCGGGAGCGAAGCACACATCAGCGAACTACCGGGCACTGTAGTCTTCGTCAACAAAGCCTACAATGTACCGACACGCCACAAGGCCGCCATCATATTGCATTGCTCGATCCCGAAAGACTCCGACTGTGACCGATACAAGCTCTACATCGTCGGTCGAACTATCATTGCGACCAGCGTATATAGCGGTCAGCAGTGGGCGCTATACCTAGATATACCGTACGCCCGTATCCATATCGTGTTGCCATTTGCCGACCCGGTCTATGGCAGCATGACGCGCAGCAAACCCACTAAGCGCACGCGCATCGTCTTTGCCGGTCGACTCCACCCCGAAAAAGGCATCTATACTATCCTCGAAATGATGCACAGCAAAGACATGCGGCATAACGGCTACCACGTCACACTCGTCACGGCCGGGTTGCACGTTGGCACTGGTCGCGAAATTGCACGTATGTTACGGGACTATCCATATGCAAAACTCATGCCGGCGCAAAAATCAGTCAAACAAATGGCAAGGCTCTTGGCACATAGTGATATTCTCATGATGCCGTCGGTCTTTGCGGAGCCGTTTGGCATGCTTTCGATTGAAGCACAACACGCGGGCTGTAGAGTTGTCGCCAGTAATGTTGGTGGCCTGCCCGAAACAAACTGCGGGCTACTGACGCTAGTCGAACCGCGGAGTCCATTAGCACTCCTCACCGGCATCAAGCAAGCCGTTGCACTTGGTCAAGCCACCAAGAAAGAACGTGATCACGCCAAAAAACAATTTCAACTTGATGAATCAGTCGATGAGCTGCTGCGCGTTTTAAAATCTACATAGCTTTTTGAAATAAGTTTACCCACTGCCTAGCGTTAACGCGAGACGGCTTCTTGTCTTTAGGTGCACCGATTTTTTGATAGTACCGTGGGTCGGCGTAACACTGCTCAATAAACTTCATAAAATCAGCCCGTTGTTCCAGAGGCAGCAGAGCGGGTTCTCGTGGTTTTAGTTCAAGCAACACCGTATCAACTGCTGGCGGAGGGGTGAAGTCAGTACGTCGTAGGGGCCGTCGAATCCGCGCCTGCCACCACGGCGCGATGGAAATACCAAGTGCGCCATGAAAATAGTCACTCTCGACAAGGAGTTTGCGCGCAAATTGTTTTTGGACAATCAAATAAATTGCGCGTGGAGCCACCTGTGCCTCGGTGAGCCGACGCACAATGGCTGAACTTTGGGAAAATGGAATATTTGCGAATACCTTATAAGGCACGGTCGGGAGAGAGCTTTTCAAAAAATCTTCCTCGATAACCTCAACATTTTTAAATTGCCGCATATTGTTTCGGAGTTTTTTTGCCGCTGCAGGTTCGTTCTCATAAGCAATAACTTGGTGCACTCGACGTGCCAAGACCGCAGTAATCGCGCCGCTGCCCGCACCGATATCAACCACCGTATCACGAGGACGGATAGTGCTATGACCAATAAGCTCAGCGATGAGACCCGTATACTTCAAAAAGTGTTGCTGATGACTCTTTACAAGACGTTTCACCCTTTTATTATACTGCGTACCTGTCTATACTGATGCTATGACAAAAAGCAAAAGCGGATTTACCATTGTCGAACTCGTCATCGTGATCGTGATCATTGTCATTCTTGCCACTATTGGTGTCGTGTCATACAGCACTGCCTCGGCAAGAGCGCGCGATAGTCAAACAGCTACTGCTGTCAACCAGTGGGTAAAAGCCATCCAGATGTACAAAGCTCGAAATGGCAGTTTCCCCTCAATGACGAGCTGTCTTGGAACTAATTATAAATATGGTGTGAGTGAGGCTGACATGTCCGGCTACCAATGTAGGCAATCATCAGCTAGCACTGGAATTGTTCGTGATAGTACATTTAGTACGGCACTGAGCCCCTATATGAGTAGTGAACCCACCCCAGCTATGCAAACCGCCATCGTAAGTAGTCCAAATGATTGGTATCGGGGCGCATATTTTAACCCTACGGGTGGATCAGATAGCAAAAGTGTCCGGATCGATATGGTCATTAGCGACAAAGGCACGTGCCCGAGTACGATCGGGGGGTATGCAATCGTCACCAACACAACTGCCCCAAATAATTTTCATATTTGTTCTTACGAAATTGGTCGCCAGCCGTAGGATAACCTAAATCGCACCATCTTCTCCGACGAACAGTTGGCCCTGATGGGCCAAGGCCCGCCAAGGCGAAGGCTAATCAGTTAGCGGCGGGCCGGTGTTCGGAGTGGGGAGGTGGTGAGATTTAGACGGAACAGCATAGGCATTGACAGTATCAACGATTTAGTGTATGATGTCTATACTTATGTCTGAAATGCATACCCCAAAATCAATTCATGGCGATCCTATCGACCACACGCGACAGCCAGTTCAGTGTGAAGGTTCACCAGATGTGTTTATTTATCCAAGAGTGGGTACGAGCGAGGTTCAGCAAACACGCGGCGGTCTACCGCTTGGTCATATTGCATTTGTCGCAGTTGAAACTTTTTCTAAACCATCTCCAGCAGATGAACAGTAGTCGCGATACACTATCGCCGACCAAATAAGCCGTTCAATAACGATCCGAGCAAACCGCCGGATTTTTTTGATCCTGAAGCAGTCAGCACGGTCGAAGCAAGCTCAGTTAGAAGGCTACCATTTGGTGTTCGCTGACCCTTCAAGATGTCCGCTATGCCGCCAGCATCGAGGTTTTGTGATTGTTTCTCGCGCCCTAGAAATGCCATGATAAGCGGTGCCGCGAAGGCCAATATCTTCATCACGGCTGCCGGATCTACCCCTGTTTGCTTCGACAATCGATTTGTGACTACAGTACTATTTGCTCCCAATACATGGTCGAGGATCTTGCTCCCATCTTGCTGGGTTGTTGGCGTCTCAAAGAGAGAACCGAGGCTATCGAGGAGTGAACCACCAGCATGGTCTTTGCCGATTGCCGCGTCAAGGGCAGTCGCACCCTCGGGTGAGCTGGCGTTATTGCCCATTTGTCCAATGATCATCGGTAATCCCGCGGTGATAACGCGCTCAACATCCGGTTGGCTTACCCCCGTTGATCGACTGATAGAATCGCTGATATTTCCTTTAATAAGGTCCGTGATACGCGCTTGTAAATCCATATTACTCCTCTAGGTTATCATTTACTTTTCAATGGTGAATCATCTTTGGCAATCGCTTCGCTGCCTTCAAGATAGCCTCAACCTCACCAACCGTCGGAACGTGTTTGGCAACGTGATGTGCGGCGTTGTAGCTAACCAAATCATCGTGTAGCGACATCGCTTGACGATAGGCAAGTTTGGGAACAGTACAAGCGCCAACACGCGCTAAAAGATCAGCGACTTCATGGCTAATGCCGTGAATGCGCAGGAGATCAGCCCGATGAACCCATTCTTTTACCTGTGTTTCAGAGAGGTGGGCCTCATCGGCAATACGCATACGACCAGTAGAGGTGGCACCGGCTTCAAGTAATTGATCTGTGGTGCGTATACCGATCGACAAGAGTTTTTCCTGATACGCTGGTCCGATTCCCTCGATAGACTTGATGCTTACCATACACTACCTCCTCACGTATCGCTACTATGTATTTAGTATACGCTTTTTATGTATTTTCAACTACTAGCAATACAGTGTATACTAAGCATTAGCATGAATAATCACGAAAAACACTCAATGGGCCAATATTTGCGTGCTGTCAATTATTTGACAGTCGCTCAAATTTTTTTAGCAGATAACCACCTTATGAAGCGTGAGCTAACGTTTGATGACGTCAAGAGCCGACTTCTTGGACACTGGGGTAGTGGGCCAGGCATCAACTTTGCTTATGCGCACCTCAGTCGTTTTGCAAAAAAATACGACCAAGACATGATGTTTGTCCTCGGTCCAGGGCATGGATTCCCTGCGCTTCAGGCAAATCTCTTCCTCGAGGGGACGCTAACTCATTTTGACCCCTCGCTTCCAGTCAATCTCGATGGCATCCGTCGTCTGTGCCGTGAGTTTAGTTGGCCGTACGGCTACCCAAGTCACTCAAATCCCGAGACCCCCGGGGTTATCCTCGAAGGAGGTGAGCTGGGGTATAGTCTAAGTACCAGCTATGGCGCTATCCTCGATAATCCCGGCCTGATCGTTGCCTGTCTTGTCGGAGATGGCGAAGCCGAGACGGGTCCAACTGCCGGTGCGTGGCATCTCAATAAACTCGTCAATCCGCGCAAAGACGGTGTGGTCTTGCCAATTCTTCACCTCAATGGCTATAAGATTTCTCAACCAACTATCTATGGCCGCATGAGCAATTACGAATTGATGACGCTCTTTAGCGGCTATGGCTATGAACCGCGGATTGTCGATACCACCGACTGCGACGAAAACGAAGCCCATGATCGTATGGCAGAAGCACTCGATTGGGCTCATACGACCATCGAGGAGCTAAAAGTCTCTCAAGACACCGTTTGCCCGCGTCTGCCAATGCTTATCATGCGTACCCTCAAGGGCTGGACAGGGCCAAAAGAACTTGATGGGGATAAGATCGAGGGAAACTGCCTAGCGCACCAGGTAGTTCTGACCGAAGCAAAAACCGACGAACACCAACTAGCTATGCTCAACGAGTGGTTGGGTGGCTACAAGTTTAGCGAACTATTTAGTGAAGAGCAGGGCTTTGGTAGCTTCGTAGGTGATATTTTGCCAGAAAATCCAGAGAAACGCATGGGCAGAAGCCGGCATGCTCATGGCGGCGACAGTGTGTACACACCACTCCGACTTCCATCTGTCGAGCAATTTGCCGAAGACGCCACCGTACCAGGTACGATGGGCAGTAGCTCGATGCGCCGTACCGGCCTCTATCTCGAGGAGGTATTTCGCCTCAATGCCGAGACGAAGAACTTTCGATTTATGTCTCCAGACGAAACGTATAGCAATAAGCTTGACGATATATTCAAAGCAACTTCTCGTAGCTGGCAATGGCCGCTGCGCGACTGGGATAAGGATCTTTCCCAAGATGGTCGAGTCATGGAAATGCTCTCCGAACACAATATGCAAGGACTCATGCAGGGCTATGTATTGACCGGCCGTCATGCTATGTTTGCCAGTTATGAAGCATTTTTGCAAGTAGTGAGTAGTATGGTCGATCAGTACGCCAAGTTTTTGACGCAGAGCCGCGGTGTTTCCTGGCGAGGGACGATTCCAAGCATCAACTATATCCTCACAAGTAGTGGATGGCGCCAGGATCACAACGGCTTTAGCCACCAAAACCCTGGCTTTATCGACGACCTACTCCGTCGCCAAAGCAATTTCAGCGATGTTTATTTCCCGGCAGATGGTAACTGCTCGCTTGTTGTCATCGAGAAAATGCTCACGAGCGTGCGTCAGATCAATGCTATTGTCGCCGGCAAAACCGTCGAGCCACGCTGGCTTGACGTAAATAAAGCTCGCGAACAAATCGATCAAGGAGTGCTAGTGTGGGACTTCGCATCAGATGATAATCCCGATCTCGTCATGGCCGCAGCAGGTGATTACCCAACAAAAGAGATTATGGCCGCCATCGATATCATCAAAACTGAACGCCCCGAGGTGCGACTGCGCTGTGTCAATGTCAGTAGTCTCACCACTATGGGATTTGGGACACTCAACAACACCGCCGACCAAAAACTGTTTGATCATATCTTTACCGAGGACAAACCAGTAATCTTCAACTTCCATGGCTATCCTCAAACTATCAAGTCGGTACTCTTTAATTACGCGGTTGATTCGACACGATTTGACGTCCGCGGTTACAAAGAGATTGGCAGCACAACTACGCCATTTGACATGCACGTCCGAAATGAGACCAGTCGCTACGACCTGGTGATTGCTGCTTTCAAACAATTAGGCCACGATGGTGTGATGCCATTTGAAGAAGCCGAGCATCTCGCCGCAAAATACAAAGCAAAGATCGACGAAAATACTGAATACATCAAAGCCAATGGTATCGACCTGCCGGAACTTGATGCGTGGGTGTGGCCCGCAGCACGTGGCCTTGTCAAGACGGAGGAAGAAGCCTGGCATGGTCAAACTAACTAGAGGGCAGACACTCTATGATCCTCGTTGCTAATCCCGGCAGCTCAAGTCGAAAATACGCCCTTTATGACGACACCCTCCAGCTTCGTGCTGAACTTCATATCGAGACGGTCGGTGAGCGCCTCGCCGCGACACTGCACCATCATCAAACAACAACAAATGTGCCTCTCGAGTATAGTGATCTAGCCGAGTCGGCGTCACATCTCACTACCATCTTTCGCTACCATCATAGTATTGAGGAAAATGAAACGATTGCGACAATTGGCCTCCGCATTGTCGCGCCCAGTAGTTATTTTATGAGTGACCACATTATCAACGACGAGGTGGTCGCCAAACTTCAGGAGGTTCGTGAACACGCACCTCTTCATGTCGACGCGTCGCTTGAGGAACTCCGTCGCTTACGCGAAGCATACCCCGAGGCTACTGTCGTGGGTGTGAGCGATAGTGCCTTTCATGCGACTAAGCCAAATTATGCGTGGAACTACGGTATCGCCATTCATGATGCTGATCAATTTGACATCAAACGATTTGGCTACCACGGACTATCAGTAGCCGCGGCAATCGATGCACTCTGGGATCGTGGCAAGTTGCCACCGAAGGTCGTCGTCTGCCATCTTGGTAGCGGCTCGTCGGTGACAGGGGTGTTTCACGGTCGTAGTATCGACACATCAATGGGGTACTCCCCACTCGAAGGTGTCATCATGGCCTCTCGCAGTGGCTCGATTGATTTTGGAGCGGTCAAAGCTCTCAAAAAAAACTTGCAAATGAATGACGACAAAATTGAGGAATACCTCAATAGGCAGGCAGGGCTCCTCGGGCTTTCTGGGAGTAACGATATTCGCGAGCTGATCTCGCGTGAGGCCGATGGCAACCACATGGCTCACCTCGCACTTGATACGTTGATCCATAGTCTACATAAGGCGATAGGAAGTATGATTGTCGCTCTTAATGGCTGTGACCTGCTGGTGTTTACGGGCACAGTGGGGGAGCGTTCGGCTGTCATACGTAAACGAATCGTCGCGCACCTTGAGTTTATCGATTTTATCCTCGATGGCGATCTCAATGATGCTTGTACCTCGCCCGAAAAACTAACAAGTGTTAGCCAAGCCGCAAAGTCGCGTCCCATCATTGTTATTCCCGCCAACGAATCGCTTGAAATCGCAAAACATGCGCAGACACTGACGCGTACAGTAACGCTATGAGCCTTGTGCGCAACATCTATTTTTTCTTCAGCTCTTACGCCAACGAGCACGAGCGGTCGGTCGGACAATTTTTTGGAACACTGACCGAACATAATAATCAAGCCCAAACGAGGGCTCGTCTCAAGTCACTCCTCCAGCGCGACATCGCTGCCCTCAATCTATGGACTGAATATGCCTACAAAGGCTATCGCTATCTCAAAAAATCAAAGCGCCGTGAACTCTATGCAAATCTCGACCTCATAGCAGCAGACTTCGAAAGGTTCCGTCAGGCTCATCCAGGTAGTAGTTTACTCGCTCATCACACTATTGCTTCGGTATCTCAGAGCAAAGCAGACCCCGAGCGTCTCAACATCATCCAACAGCTACTCGATTATTTCTCCCCGGAAAGGGGACTGTACGTGTATCAAGCGTCCAGTTCATTCGGTCGTCTTCTGCAAAACCCATCCAAGGACACTCTCGTCGGCGACTGCAACCAGATCGTTACGCTTTATATCTACCTTTACTCGCGATACTTCGATGTAAGCGACCTTCAGGTACGATTGTTCCCGGGTCATGTTGCACTTCACTACGGCGGTATTGACATTGAAGCAACCAATGGCACCGTTACGAATTATCAGCATACTAAAGAAGCTCGGTTGCTCCCTGTTGAGGAAATTGTCAGCGTCAACCTACTTGATACCAGTGATCTCTACCTCACCACGCATGAAGTTTCACCAAAAGAGTTCTTGCAAGCAGCCCGATTTTCCCATCTCCTCAGCCACGAACGCCACCTCACACAACACAACCTCGAAGCTGCCTATAGCTCGCTTATCACCATGCTTATGAAGCGCGAGCGATTTATGCCTGCACTGGAATATGCCAAACAAAGCCGCGACATTCACCTACGCGGAGTAGTGGGAAATAATGGTGCGATTTATTATATGCGCCACAACGACTTCAAGTCTGCACGACGCTTTGCTGAGTTTGCCCCAAAACGCAGTGAACTAGTGAAGGAAAGTTATATCTCTGAAGGAACCTATCATTACAATGCTCACCGTTATCAAGCAGCGATCGATGCGTTTAAACATGCGGGTTCAGAGCCTATGATTCGTCGTTGCTATGAGGCACTTTTCTTTGCAGAGCAGAGCAAACTTGGGACACATCTCGATACAAAGACGATCGCACGCCACTCAAAAACTATCCACCATATGAGCCAGTATGCGAAGAAATCTGCCAATAGCCAACTCATCGCACAGGCAAACAACTTAAAAAAATACCTATAGTCCTCACTGTAGCCTGTGTTACAATGAGCATAACCAACTTAATGTATAACTCAAAAAATGGCAAATCTTTATACCTGGATCCACGACCTTGTTGGCAATCACAACCAACGTGCCGCCTCAAACGCTCGCGAAGAAAATCTAAGGCGTGCTAACCGTCATTACAGCCGCTTTGGTCGATTTGTACGGGTGCTTGGGCCGGGGGTAGTGACCGGCGCAGCCGACGATGATCCGAGCGGTATTGCCACTTATAGTCAAGCTGGCACCATCTACAAATATGGACTGCTTTGGCTATTCCCGATTATGTACCCGCTTCTTTTGGCCGTCCAAGAAAGTTGTGCTCGCATCGGAGCCGTCACCGGTGACGGGCTAGCCGCGCTCCTCAAGAAATACTACAGCCGAAAAGTACTCTATACCGCAGTATTCTTGGTGGTTATCGCAAATACAGTCAATATCGGAAGCGATCTCGCTGCAATGTCCGCTACGATGCAGCTCTTCTTTCCGGAGATACCATTTATCGGCTTGGCTGTCTTTTTTGCGCTGCTTTGTGTGCTGCTGCAAATCCTTGTACCGTATCGGCAATATGCAAAAATACTGAAGTGGCTCGCTATCGCGCTATTTGCCTATCCTGTTACCTCATTTATGGTTGTCCAGAACTGGGGAGAAGTGTTTCAAAGCACCTTCATCCCCAATGTCACGATAAACAAAGATACGATTTATATCATCGTTGGTATCCTGGGCACTACTATTAGCCCCTATCTTTTCTTTTGGAATACAGGCGAGGTCGTCGAGGATGAGGTTGAGACTCATCGCATTAGCAACCTCTCGACGGGTGCTAAGCCGCATATCAGCAAACGTTTTATCCACAAGATACGCCTCGACAATATCGCCGGTATGAGTTTGGCCAGCATTTCTGCCTGGTTTATTGTTGTTGCGTGTGCCGCAGCGCTGCACGGACATATCGGTCAAATCAATAATGCCCAGGACGCAGCAGCAGCACTTGAGCCACTCGTGCAAGGCTTCCCAAATGCCGGCCTTGTCGCCAAACTGCTCTTTAGCGTCGGTATCATCGGCATCGGCCTGCTCGCCGTACCTGTCCTGGCCGGCTCATCCAGTTATGCCATCAGCGAAGCACTCGGGATTAAAGAAGGGCTGTACCGCAAGTTCAAAAAAGCGCATGGCTTTTATGGCATTATCGCCCTCGCCACATTTGCAGGCCTGCTCATAAATATCATCGGCATCGATCCTATTCAAGCGTTGATCTTTACTGCTGTATTCAACGCGGTTGCATCGGTTCCGCTTCTGTACATGATATGGCGCGTTGGCAACAATCCCGACATTATGGGAGAATACAAAAACTCTCGCTGGAGCAACGCGGGCGTATTTGCCGCGTTTATCTTGATGGCAGCAGCTAGCCTAGTGCTGTTCTATTCGTTTATTCCGCGCTAAAATAAACAGATGACAAAACCTGCTCTCTACTACACCGTCCTGCTCGATACTATCATCGGTGGGGGACAGGCACTTGGCACGCTCGATGACGGGCGCAAAGCACTCGTGTGGGGCGGGCTCCCTGGTGAAACTGTTGCGTTTCGGATCACAAAAAAGAAATCTCGTTTTGTCGAAGGAGTTGTCTCAGAGATTAAAACGCCCTCGACTGAACGTATTTCACCAGCGGACCCCGATAGTTATCTTAGTACTAGCCCATGGCAATTCATGAAATTCTCGGCCGAGCAACATTACAAAGCCGCATTGGTTGAAGAAGCATTTGAGCTACATGACATAGTCCTCCCAAATCCTATCGAAATGTATAGTGACGGACATATCGATCACTATCGCAATAAAGTCGAGTTCAGCTGGTACAGTGACTGTGATAAAGACGGAGATGAAACACTTGATCTAGCATTCTTTAGACGCGGCTCAAAAGGTAAAATCACGATCGAGGAGTGCTCACTCATACCCGATTCAATGATGAAACTCGCAAAAGAGATTCGCGATCTTTTACGTGCCAAGAAAGTGACAGCACGTCAGCTCAAAACTCTTCTTATTCGTTGTGATCAATCAGGCCAGTGTGTCTGGCAACTTTATCTAAAAGAAGTTAATCCAGACATTATCACCACCAAGGAAGCTTCAAACCTAACAGCTCAGGGCGGAGAGCTTATCTATAGCGACCCCAAAAGCCCCGCCAGTCGTATTACCAAACGGTTAGCTCAATACGGAGACATAGCTCTCTCAGATATTCTCCTTGGCGTTCCATTTAATTACGCCGCGGAGAGTTTTTTCCAAATAAATCTTCCTGTTTACGAACAAGTGCTCCATGACCTAAAGCGATGGGTCGTTGCTGACACACAGACGATCGATCTCTATAGTGGGGTCGGTACCATCGGGCTTACGATAGGTGGTAACGAGTGTACATTGATCGAGATTGATGAAAATGCCGTTAGAGAAATGAAACGGAACATTGAACGCCTAGAGAGCAATGCCAAAGCCGTCCTTGCGCCGAGCGAAAAATCGCTCGACTACATTAAGCCGCACACAACCGTTATCGTAGATCCACCCCGCACAGGACTCCACCGAGACCTCATCACCAGACTACTTTCCTCGAGACCACAGAGAATTATCTATCTCA